>JBEKKG010001060.1:0-2835 GCA_050010835.1 Planctomycetota bacterium | reverse complement strand
CCCGGCGAGGTGGACTGGGAAAAGGTCTTCGCAGGGGTGCAGCGCTTCCACGTCTCCGGCATCACGCCGGCCTTGTCCAAGAGCGCGGCGGCCGTGACAGCGGAAGCCCTGGCCGCCGCGAAGAAGGCGGGCTGTGCGGTCAGCTACGATCTGAACTATCGCTCCAAGCTGTGGACCCCTGCGGAGGCCCGCGCGTGCCAGGAGCCGCTCATGCAGCACGTGGATCTGCTCATCACCACCGAGGAAGACACCAAGGTGGTCTTCGGCATCGCAGCGCCCAAGGGCAGCGCTGCGGGATTCACAGCGGTTGACGCAGCAGGCTACAGGAGCGTGGCGCAGCAATTGGCGGCCAAATTCGGTTTCAAGGGCGTGGCCGTGACGCTGCGCGAGAACAAGTCGGTGTGGTTCAACACCTGGTGGGGGCTTTACTACGACGCCACACAGCCAGCGTTCTTCGAGGCGCCGAAGTACGAAGTGGAGATCGTGGACCGCGTGGGCGCGGGAGACAGCTTCGCCGCAGGGTTGCTCAGCGCGCTGCTCCTCAAGCCGGGCGACTACGGCCATGCGATCCGCTTCGCCGTGGCCGCCAGTGCGCTGAAACATTCGATTCCCGGAGATTTCGCCATCATCTCGCGCGCCGAGGTTGAAACGCTGATGAAGGGTGGGGGGCTGAGGATAAACAGGTAACGGATTTTCGATTTTCGATTTTCGATTGGCCAGTTGCTTGTAGCCGCTTCCCCGCCACGCTGTCTGGCCCAGCGGTTGCGTGCTGCCGACTGGCCCACTTGCGAGGCCGAGGCTGTTGTGGTAAAAGCCGGCAGGAGGGGCTGTGGGGAGGGGAAAACCAACACTTTTTTGGGAGAGGAATGAGCATGAACACAACCAAGAGGATCTCAATCCCGGCAGTCGTGCTCGGATTGTTGCTTTTGGGGGCAATCGCCGTGAGCACCAACTTCTGGCCGGTTCGCGCGGAGGAACGGCATCCGCATATCCGCGCGGCGATCAAGGAATTGCGCGAATCGAAAACGGAATTGGAGAAGGCCGATCATGATTTTGGCGGGCACCGGGCTGAAGCGGTGAAGTCCGTGGAACACGCCGTGAAGCAGCTCGAAAAGTGCATGGAGTTTGCGAAGTAGTAACTGGCGAGACCCCTGGCGGGCTGGCGCCAACGGAAAGAACCTGCCGTTGTGCCCCCTCTCCACTTTCGGGAGCGGAGAGGGGGAGGGGGTGTTTCCGTTGCGTCACTTATCGTGCCGGCACGCCGGCTGCGCAGGCAGATTCAGGAAGCTGCTGAGCGAGTTGGACCGCCTGGTCACTGCCGCAGGCGGCGGAACGGATTCATCCTTGGCGCAATCCCGCCCTCTCTGCTAGATTCCCTCCTCACGGAAGCAAGTTCTGAGGGAGGGCCAACGATGGACAACCTGGCGTTGTGGGAACGGTTCAAGAGGTACCTGCTGGTTGACGAACGCACCGGCCTGATGCTCGACATCAGCCGCATGAACTTCAGCGGCACTTTTCTCCAGGAACAGGATGCGGCCATCAAGCGCGCCTGCGAGGCGATGGACAGGCTCGAAGCCGGCGCCATCGCCAACCCGGACGAAAAGCGCATGGTTGGGCATTACTGGCTGCGCAACGCAGGCCTCGCTCCAACGCCAGAGATCAAAGCCGCAATTGACTCGACGCTGGCCCACGTCAGGAAGTTCGCTCGCGCTATACACGCCGGGAAAGTCAAACCACAGAAAGCCAAGCGCTTCACGAAACTGCTCGTAATCGGCATCGGCGGATCGGCACTGGGGCCGCAGTTTGTGGCCAAGGCGCTGGGTTCAGCGCGCACGGACAAGCTGGCGCCTTTCTTCTTCGACAACACGGACCCTGACGGCATGGATGCGGTGCTGGCGCAAATTGGCTCTGGCCTCAAGGAAACCCTTTGTGTCGTTATCTCCAAATCCGGCGGCACGAAAGAGACGCGCAACGGCATGCTCGAAGCCAAGCGCGCGTACGAAGCGGCGAAGCTGAAGTTCGGCGCGCACGCCGTGGCGATCACACAAGAAGGCAGCCAACTGGACAAGGTCGCCGTCGCGGAGGGCTGGCTTGCGCGCTTCCCGATGTGGGATTGGGTCGGCGGGCGCACGTCGGAGACGTCCGTGGTGGGACTGCTGCCGGCCGCGCTCCAGGGGTTGGACATCCAGGGGTTGCTCGACGGCGCGCGGGCGATGGACGAATCCACGCGCGTCAAGGAGCCGCTCAAGAACCCCGCGGCGCTGCTGGCGCTGATGTGGTACTCCGCCACCGGCGGCAAGGGCGCGAAGGACATGGTGATCCTGCCGTACAAGGACCGGCTGGAACTCTTCAGCAAGTATCTGCAGCAACTCATCATGGAGTCGCTCGGCAAGGAGAAGGAACTCGACGGCGGGCTCGTCAACCAAGGCATTGCGGTCTACGGCAACAAAGGCTCCACAGACCAGCACGCCTACGTGCAGCAGTTGCGCGACGGCGTACACAACTTCTTCGTGACGTTTATCGAGGTGTTGAAGGACCGTGCGGGGCGTTCGATGCAGGTTGAGGACGGTGTTACCAGCGGCGATTATCTCAGCGGCTTTTACCAGGGCACCCGCAGGGCGCTCTACGAAAACGGCCGCGAAAGCATCACCATCACCGTGCCCGACACCTCCGCGCAGGCCGTGGGCAAGCTGATCGCGCTCTACGACGACAACCAGATCTCGCTCGACGGTCCCACAAAATGGAGCTTTACGGAGAATGTCGAAGAGCGCTTCGAGGCTTACCACTGGCACGTGCAGCGCGTGGCGGACGGCAATGACCTGGACGCCATTGAGG
>JBEKKG010001059.1:0-2836 GCA_050010835.1 Planctomycetota bacterium | reverse complement strand
GCTAGCGCCTGCCGGACGCGGTATTTGACGGTTCTGGTGGCGACGCCCATGACATCCGCCGTCTCTTGCAGGGTCAGGTCCTGGTAGTAATGCAGTTGAACAGTATGCCGCAGGTCCGGCTCCAGCTCATCCACAGAACCATAGACTGCCGCCGCCAAGTCGGTGTGGGCGACAATCTCGTCGGGTGTGGCTTGCGGGGCCGGACGGGCTGCCCACCACTCGTGGGAACGCGGCTCGGTGTGACGGTCGGCGCGACGCCAATCCACATAGATATGGTAGGCGATACTGTGCATCCAGGAGGCAACCGACGACCGTCCAGCGAAGCTCGGCAGCGCTTGCCACACCCGGCCAAAGGTGCGCTGGGTGAGGTCGGCCGCATCCGCATCATTGGCCGCCAGCCGGCGCAGGAAGGCGTAGATCCGTTGATAGAAGAGCTCGATCAGCTCGGTCGCGGCGGCTCGGTCGCCGCAGCGGGCCTTTTCCACCAGTTGATTGGCATCAGGTTCCATTGTTCGCTACTTGTTTAGACGAACCCTGGGGCTCAGGTGGACAAGAAAATGTAGGCGAATTGCCCGGCAGGTTTTGGAGTGCGCCAGCCTGGCGCTTTCAAAGACACTGCTTCCTTCCGCCTCTGCCCAAGCGCCAGAGGGCGCCGTACCTTGCCCGGTTCTTGGCGCACCCCCGCTGCCGTGCCCCCAAGAGGCGAGAGATCCTGGTGAACTGCAAAGCGGACCGGCACACTTCAAGCGAGCAGCCGCTCGCGGGTTCGGGTCTGCATCTCGTATTGGACCGTCAGAGGCAGCGCTGCACTTGGGACAGGCCGGGCCGCATGCCCTCCCATTATTCGGGCTCGTCGGCGACCTCCTGCGGCTGCCGGCTCAGGACGGAGTCGGTGGTATAAACAGCGATACCTAGCCAGCACACGGCAAAGCTGGTGAGCTTGACGCGGTCCAGCGGCTCGTGAAAGACCACAAGGGCAACCAGCAATTGGCCGGCAGGGCCGATGTATTGCAGGAAGCCGATGGTTGAGAGGTTCAAGCGGCGCAGGGCCACGCCAAACATCAGCAAGGGCACGGCGGTGAGGATGCCCGAGAGCGAGAGGATGCCCAGAGCACGCGCGGGCGTCGTTGGGGAGGGGACAAACGCCAGCACCGCCAGCGCCAGAGGGAAGAGAAGGGCAGTCTCGACCAGCAGGCCGTGCAGCGAGTTGATGTCCACCTTCTTGCGCACCAGGCCGTAGAATCCAAAGCTGAGGGCGAGGGAAACCGCGATCCAGGGAAAGCCGGTGCCGCGCAACGCCAGGTTGGCGACGGCGACGCTCGCGATCAGAACAGCCACCCACTGCCAGGTTCGCAGACGTTCACGGAGGAAAATCACTCCCAGCGCGACGGAGAGCAGCGGATTGATGAAATAGCCCAGGCTGGTTTCCACCACCTGGCGGCTGACCACGGCGTAGATGAAGATCAGCCAGTTCAACGCGATGAGCACTGAGCCGGCAGATAGCAACAGGAAATTGCGGCGGCTGCGCAGAATGGGCCCGATGGCGTTCCACTCGCCGCGAATCGAAACCACCAGGCCCAGGAAGAGGACGGACCAGGCAATCCGGTGGCAGAGGATAATCCAGGGCGCCACTTCGGCGAGGGCGTGAAAGTAGAGGGGGAAGACGCCCCACAGGCTGTAGGCGCCGAGGCCGTAAAGCAGTCCGGCCCGCGCACCCCGGCGCCCTGCGCGCGAGGCCGTATTCGGCTGCACAGTTGGATCGTCCGATTTCCCCGTCACGGGCCAGAGGCTAACAGACCGTTATCCGGCGGCAACCGTCGAGCGCGGCACAAGCTAAGAAGCGTATCTGGACTGTGTACCACCGGCAGCGGAGCCTGTAAACCCGAAACCCGAAGGAAATCTGGAGGCCGAAATCCGAAAAGGCCAATCGCGCGCCCCGGGGTAGTTCCTTTTTTGTGAGCCCAGGCTGGTTGACCAAGACCCTGCGTGTGAGTCTGCTTCGTTAGTCGCGAGGAGGTGTTTTCGGGCTTCGGATTTCGGGTTTCCTTCGGATCTCGGCCTTCGGATTTCGGATTTCGCCCAACCACAACCGGTGAGTTGCACCCCGAGCTAAACCTCCGCCGTCCTAAATTGAATAGACTGCGCGTCGTCGTCGTCTCAACTTCGCAGTTTTGGTGTAACTGCTTGGGGCCGGCTTCGGAGGGTGAAGCGCGGGTCCTTGTTTCATAGTAGTTGGTTCGGGTTGGGGCGGCCCGCTCGGGGGAGCGGGCCGCCCTTTTTGCCTTCGCCTTGTGCTCGCGCTCATCGTCGATCCTCCTTGCGTCACAGGGCTGCTGAAATAGCATCCGGCTGTGAGCGATCTGCTCGACCATGTTGACCGGAGCATCCAAACCCGCCGGCTCTTTCACCCGGGGCAGCGCATCCTGGTGGCTGTTTCCGGCGGCGTGGATTCGATGGTCCTGCTGCAACTGCTGCACGAGTTGGCACCGAGGCACGGCTGGCAACTCACGGCAGCGCATCTGAATCATCAGCTTCGCGGCCGGAGCAGCGAAGCCGACGAGCGGTTGGTCCGCCGCACGGTACAAAAACTGACGGTGCCATTATTGGTGGGGCGGGCGGCAGTGCTGGAACGTGCCCGCGCTGGAAAGCTTTCTGTGGAGATGGCCGCGCGAGAGTTGCGTCACGGTTTCCTGGCCCGGACTGCCAGGCAACGGCACATCCCGACTGTCGCGCTGGGACATCATGCGGATGATCAGCTGGAGCTGTTCTTCCTGCGGCTGCTGCGCGGCAGTGGCGGCGAGGGCCTCGCCGGGATGAAGTGGCGGACCCCGTCGGC
>JBEKKG010001058.1:0-2840 GCA_050010835.1 Planctomycetota bacterium | reverse complement strand
GCCTGCGAATCATCGAGATGGAGGACGAACTCGCCCAGTTGCTCGGCTGCCGGAAAGTCGACATGGTATCGGAGAAATACCTGAACCGACGAATCCGCCGAGAAGTCTTGGAAAGCGCCGAGGTCCAATATGCCGAAGGATGATCTTGTCTACACTGGCCACATGCTGGACATGGCGCGCAAAGCCGTGGAGATGGTCGCCGGAATGGAACGCGCCGAATTCGACGCGGACGAGGTTCTGCATATGGCCCTTGCCCACACGATTCAAATCGTGGGTGAGGCCGCGAGCCGCGTCTCCCAGGAGTATCAACACCGACACGCGCGAATCCCATGGAGGGCGATCATTGGCATGCGGCACAAGATCGTCCACGATTACATGAATCTCAAGGAGGACGTGCTGTGGGATGTAGTGATGCAGGATCTGCAGCCGCTAATCGCCATGCTGGAGAAGATCGTCCCGGCGGAGGAGGCATGACGGACAGAAGGGAAAGACCATAGCTATTCTCTGAGAGCGTTGGCTGTGCAATGGTCTGTCCACGATTTTCACGATTTTTCTGCAGTCCTTGGAATGCTGACCGGAATGCCAGAATGAGTGACTCGCCAGAGAAGAAGCGCCCTTGGTTCCAGTATTACCTCAGCACGGCGGTGGTGCTGATGTTCGTGCTGAGCGGGCTGCTGTGGCTGAATATACATTCGACAACAGTACCGTGGGGGGATTACGAGGGTTGGTCCGTAACTTATCACGGATGGCCACTCCCATGGCGTACTGATTCCCAATCGCCATACGGGAATCCTAGGGACTGGAGCTTGGTGGGGATGGTCGTAGACACCGCTATAGCGTACACCATTCTCTTCTCGGTGGGGTGTGCTCTTGATCCAGGCTTGCGAACGTCGAAGCCACTCTGGATTGGATGCCTGATCTCGCTGGTGGTTCTGGCCCTATTCGCATTTGTCGTTGGCTTTATGCCCGTAAGGTTTCCCTTTTCCTGATGTTGGCGGGCTGATCGTGGCGCATGCGGAGAAGATAGAGATTCATGAACAGTGACACCTCTCCTGCGTAGCACCTCATTAGGCCTCCGCCTCGTTGCGGCTTGAAACCTACCCCAGGTCCGGTGATGTACTCGTGCCCTCTGGGGCGAGCCAAAGTAAGTTGGCTTCTCAACCGCCCGCGGTATAACGGCCAGGGACCTGCCCCCGCGGGCCGATGTTCTGGAGAGGAGCGCATGACGGAACGGACTGCCAGGCTCAGGCGCGCCAGCCTCGAGGCCGTGCCCACGATCTCGCACGAGCGGGCCAGCCTGATAACGGACTTCTATCTGCAGCACGCCGGCAAGCTTTCAGTGCCGCTGCTGCGGGCGCGGTCCTTCTGCCACTTGTGCGAACACAAGACCATCTACCTCGGCGCGGACGAGCTTATCGTGGGCGAACGCGGCCCCAGCCCGAAGAGCGTGCCCACTTATCCGGAACTGACCTGCCACAGTCTTGAAGACCTGCGCATTCTCAACTCGCGGCCCAAGACCAGCTACGCCGTCCCGCCTGAATGCCTGCGGGTTTATGAACAGGAGATCATCCCCTACTGGCGCGGACGCAGCATGCGCGACAGGCTGTTCGAGGCGCTGCCGCCTGAGTGGCTGGATGCCTACGAGGCGGGCATTTTCACGGAGTTCATGGAACAGCGCGCGCCGGGCCACACGGTTCTGGACGGCAAAATCTACCGCAAGGGTCTCATGGATTTCCAGGACGACATCGCCGCCGCAATTGCCGCCCTGGATTTCCTCAACGACCCGCTGGCTTACGACAAGCGTGAGGAACTGCGGGCCATGGACCTCTCCTGCGAAGCCTTGATGCTC
The DNA here is from genome assembly GCA_050010835.1 of Planctomycetota bacterium. GTDB lineage: Bacteria > Planctomycetota > SZUA-567 > H5-PLA8 > H5-PLA8 > JAPLOD01. Next base: position 991 of record JBEKKG010001058.1, on the reverse strand, counting down.
TTCGCGCGTCGGCACGCCACGCTGGCAGGGGAACAGGCTGCGCGCGAGTCCAATCCCGAGCGGAGGGCGGAACTGCACAAGATCGCGCAGGTCTGTGCGCGCGTCCCCGCGCACGCGCCGCGCGACTTCCACGAGGCTCTGCAATACTATTGGTTCTGCCACCTCGCGGTCATCACCGAACTCAACGGCTGGGACTCGTTCAGCCCCGGCCATCTCGATCAGCATTTGCTGCCGTTCTACCGCAAGGGCCTGGCCGGCGGGACGCTGACGCAGGCGCAGGCGCGCGAGTTGCTTGAAGCCTTCTTCATCAAGTTCAACAACCACCCCGCTCCGCCCAAGGTGGGTGTTACTGCGGCGGAGAGCGGCACGTACACGGACTTCGCCAACATCAATCTCGGCGGCCTGCTGCCCGCCGGCCTGGACGGCTCGAACGAAGTCTCGCATCTCATCCTCGATGTCGTTGACGACCTGCACCTCTTGCAGCCCAGCAGCAACTTGCAGCTTTCGCGCAAGACTCCCGATGAACTGCTCAAGCACGCCCTGGGCGTAATCCGCAAAGGCTATGGCTTCCCCTCGCTCTTCAACACCGACGCTGTGGTCCAGGAGCAGATTCGCCAGGGCAAGACACTCGAGGACGCCAGGGCGGGCGGCTGCAGCGGCTGCGTGGAAACCGGCGCCTTCGGCAAGGAAGCGTTTATCCTCACGGGCTACTTCAACCTGGTTAAGGTCCTCGAACTCGCTCTGCACAACGGCGTGGACCCGCGCACGGGCAAGCAGCTTGGGCCGAGCACCGGAGCGCCCGGAACGCTGGGCAGCTTCGACGCTCTCTTCAGTGCCTTCCGCGCGCAACTGCATCACTTCCTGGAGCTCAAGCTGCGCGGAAACCAGCTCGTCGAGCGCATGTATGCGATGGAGACGCCCGCGCCGTTCCTCTCGGTGCTCACCGACGACTGCATCCGCAAGGGCCGCGACTACAATGCCGGCGGGGCCA
>JBEKKG010001057.1:0-2841 GCA_050010835.1 Planctomycetota bacterium | reverse complement strand
GGTGGCCTGAGCCGCACCGCTTCTTCTGGATTATGCTCACGCCAGACCGCAGCGCCCTGGCCTGCAAACTTGATGACGGGCAATTGTACGAACTGCCGCTTCAGGTTTTTGCAGAACATGCTGACTGGGACGGCAGCGCCCCCGAGAACGTGAGGCTGATTGACCACGGTGCCGCGGCCGTTGTGCGTTTCGCCTCCGGCGCGGAAGAGGATTTCGCCGTGGACTGGGTTTTGCATCATTGCGAGCCGCGCTATCGCTTCTTCAGAGGACATTGCCCCAAATCGGCAATAGGCCCCCGCATCAGAGCGTTGCGGCAGGCACGGCGGCTGAGTCTCGAAGAACTTGCCTCGCACACTGGAATTGCCGCACCCAACCTGTCGCGTCTGGAAAATGGGAAACACGTGCCGAGCTGGGGCACGCTGGAGAAACTTGCCGCGTCATTTGACGTTCCACTGGGAGAACTGCTCGCGGCTGAACGCCAAGGCGCAAAGACGCCAGCGGCTTGCTCCAAGCGGAGCAGAACAAGCGCAGTCCATGACGCGGAGCTGAGCTCACCACTGCATTGCCACGAACACCCGGCTAATCTTGCCGCGCAGTTCCAAGGACAGTAACGGGAACTCGTGAACAGGGCACTGCATCTTGACAAGCGGAAGGGGCTGCGTTCATGGAATCCACCATCACCGGGATCAGGCGTTTGGACGACACCATCGTCCGCTTTGGGGACTTCCAGGGCGACAACTGGCACATGTCCTGGGCCAGCAATGGCCACCAGTACGTGCTCTTGTGCGATGGGCAGGGATACAACTCCCGGCTCTTCAGGCTCTCGGGCTATCCGCCGGACTTGCGCTTCGATAATTTGCCCCAGTACCCGAAACTGCTTTCCGAGAAGGCGCCGAACGTCAACCGCTACTACGGCTTTGGCATTCTGGCTCTGGACAACCACATCTTCCACTTTCTCAGCACGCCCAACCACGTCTTCCAGGAACCGGATGCGCGGTTCGTGGGCGCCAAGCTCATCTTCTCCCCCGACAACGGCAGCACGTGGCGGAATCAGGACGGCTCGCCGGTGAAATGGGAAGCGTGGCAGGAGCGAAGTTCCGCCAACATGGCCTTCTTCAACGAGCCTGGTGAGTGCTTCTCTCTGCTCAGCATACTTCAGATGGGGAAGAACTACGAACTGAACCGGGACGGGGATGTCTACGTCTATTCGCCGAACGGGAACACCGATGGGACCATGAACCAGCTCGTGATGTTCCGCGTCCCAAAAGGAAAGCTGTGCGACCGCAGGGCCTATGAGTTTTTCGTGTCGCGGAACAGCGACGGCAGCGCCGCGTGGTCCACGGACATTCGCGAGCGCGGCGTGGTCCACACCTTTCCCACCGGCTGGGTGAACAAGAAGGCCCACCCTTATTCGTGGCATCCCAGCGTGGTCTACAACGCCCCGCTTGGAGTCTACATGCTGGCCAACTGGGGCATGGGCACGCAGGACGGCGTTGATTGGTTCCAGAAACCCAGCTACCTTGGGTTCTGGATCGCGCCCCGGCCTTGGGGACCGTGGCGGCAGATTCACGAAGAGACGGAGTGGAAGCCGGGCAATCCTCAGGCGCGGGCCTACCAGCCCCAGATTTCGCCGAAATGGATCTCGGCCGACGGCAAGTCCTTTTGGCTGGTGTGGACTGACTGGGCCGGCCACTACTGTTTCAACGCTCAGAAGTGCGAAGTGCTCTAACTCCAAACCCGAAATCCTGCCTTTCGTCGTTGCACGCGCCCGCGATCGTGTTAGGCTCCAGCAGTTCGTGGGTAGTCCGCAAGGACGCGAGGGAAAACGGTGCAAATCCGTTACGGTCCCGCCGCTGTAACCGGGGACAAAGGCCGCTTGTACCACTGTCGTTCGTGATGGGAAGGCGCGGCTGTAGGACGATCCGGAAGTCAGAAGACCTGCCCACGCTGAAGAGATGTCGCGCCCCTCGAGGATTGGGGGAGCAGTCTCACCTACGGTGGATGGAATACGGCATCCCCGGATCCGGCAACGGATTCGGGGATTTTTTTGCGTTCATTGGAACCGCAGATGAACGCAGATAAACGCAGATTAGGAAAGAAACCAATCATTATCTGCGTTCATCTGCGTCAATCTGCGGTTTCAAGAACTCTCTGCGTTGAATGAGTGGTGAGGAATGCAGGAGACCGCCGGAAACTGGTGCCAGTCCCCGCCGGGCGAATCCGGTGCGACCGCCACACCATGCTTGTTGCTGCTGGCCAGGCACGCCACCTGCGGCACGAGCGGCTTCATTGGCGCCTCTGACGTCTCCCTCAGTCCCGAAGGCCGCAAGCAGGCCGCGGCATTGGCAAGAGTCGTGGCGGCGAAAAAAGTCGCGCGTTGCTTCTGCAGCCCCATGAAGCGTTGTCTGGAAACCGCGGCAGCCGCGCTGGCGGGGACCGCGCTCAAACCCGAGGTGGATGACGACCTCCGGGAAATCAACTTCGGGCGCTGGGAAGGGCTGCGCTTTGAGGAAATCTCGCGCCGCGACCCCGAATACGTGTGGCGTCTCGCTCATTTCGACCGCGATTTTGCCTTTCCTGAAGGGGAGGCCGTGGGGACGTTTTTGGAGCGCGTCCGGCGCGCCGTGGGCCGGATGGCGGCGTGTCCCGAACAACCGGTCCTGGCCTTCACTCACGCCGGCGTGATCACCGCCGCCATCTGCCAGTTGCTGGGCCTGTACCCTTGGCAGTACGTGCTTTTCCAGATCCAGCACGCCTCCGTGACGACACTGCAAGTCTTCGGCTTCCGTGGCGTACTGGCGGGGCTGAATGAAAGGGGCGAGGGGTTAGGGGCGAGGGGTT
>JBEKKG010001056.1:0-2845 GCA_050010835.1 Planctomycetota bacterium | reverse complement strand
GATCGTGACCAGGTCACCCGCGGCCGAGCAACCTGTGGGCAGCACCACCTTCCCACCCTTGCGGAAGAAAGCGAACGGTTGCCGCACCTCCGGGCCACAGTAGTCCTTTCCGGTGCGCTTGTCGGTGAACGAGAGGTTATACCCGTCCCGCCCCACAGCCAGCCGGAAGCCTTCGGTTTCGAGCGTGACTGCTGCTGCCAGCGTCGCGGGCGCCTCTCCGGCCTCAGCCACATAAACAGCGCAGAAGACTGCGGCCAAGGCCGGCAGGAAGGCGAGACTAAGGTTAAGCTGGCTCATGACGATCCCTCCCAGGTAGCCTACACCGCCTGGCTCTGTGGCTTGAGTATCTCACGGCTTCTTCAGGTCCGGCGCTTCCGCGGTGGCTGGAATCTCGCCACGCAGCATCCGCGCGGCCGCGCCCACGAGCTTCAGGTAGTGGTCGCTGGGCAGGCCCTCGTAAGTGATGAAGGTGGACTCGCCCACCGGCGGGTCGTTGGTGCACTTGAAGACGGCCGTGCCTTCGTCCACCTCGTCGAACATCGCCTGGTAGAGCATCGTGGCCCCGGCCTGGCGGGCCTCCACGCATTGCGTCCAGAGGAACTTGCCGCCCAGACGCGGGATCTGGTTGCTCGCGTTCTTGGGGAACATGTTGTGCCAACTGAAGCCCGGGAAGACAACCGGCAGATACTCCTTGCCGCGTTCCTTGCACCAGGCCGCGTCCGGCGCCAATACTTTCCGCGCGTAGTCAGTGGCCTGGGCCGGAGTCCCGTAGCGCCCCACGGTCCACGGGCTGACGATATCCGCCTTCAGGACAAGATCGTGCATCTGCGGGTCTTTGACGCAATCGCGCTCGAGGGTGCGCCAGTACGTGGGCACGCCGAGCATCACGGTGCAGGGGCCGCACTGCGGGTCGTTCTTGAGGGACTCCACCAGCGCGAGGCCCTCCGGCAGCGTGTACTTGCGCCCGTCGCTGAAGCCAAACCCCCACACCGCCACGACCGGCTTGCCGTGGTGATGCAGATAGGCCGGGTCCTTGGTAATCTGCATCTTCTCCACCAGCAGCTTCCAGTCGTCCAGCACCTTCCCCATTTGGCCCGCGTTCATGCCGGAAAGGTCGTACATCACGGCGTAGGCCCGCCCGCAGCGGTTGGCGCCTTCACGGCAATGGCCGAGGACCGTGGTGAACTGCCGCAGTCCCGCCGGATGGAATACTTCGCCCGCGAAGCGCTGCACGAAGACGCCATCCACGCCGTAGTCGCGCATCCACTGGAAGTGCCGCAGCACGGTCTTGGAGTTGAACGAGCTGAACACTTCGGCCGCGCGGCCGTCCGCGTGCTTGAAGGCGGTCGCGTAGCGCTCGGCGGCGTCGAGTTCGCTGACGTCGGGCCAGAGGTCTATCTTGCAACTGCCGGGCTTGAAGCCCTCTTTGCCGGCCCAGTGATACCAGCCGCGGCCGCACTCATCGCCTTGAGCGGCGAACCAGCCTTGATAGCCGCACATGATCTTGCCGGTCAGAGTGGCAGGATCAACCCCGCGTTCGCTCGGCCCGGTGTATGGTTTCATGATGGCCTCAATAACCTGCTCGCGCGTCAGCTTCTGCGGGTTCGTCGGCTGGATCTCAGCGGCAAGGACCGCCAAGCCCAGCACTGGCAGGCAGAAGACGCAAACACGAGTCAGGAGCCAGGATCTAAACGCCAAGACTCACCCTCCAAGGCGAAGTATACTGCGCGCGGTCGCCATTCCAAGTTCTTACCACAGGCGAAGGGGAAAGAACAGGGGTTGTATGGGCCCTGTCGAGCCTGTCAGACTTCGGTAAGTGACCTATGGATATGATGTTATGATGGACACGCCAATACGGAAGGCAGTTATCTTCTGCAACGTTTTGTCGCATGATTGCTCACTCTCTGCACAGCCTTTGCATGCCTCTTGCGTAGAGACCGAAGAGCTTTACCAACGAAGTGGCGTCAACTGCCGCATCCTTGGCACGCACGGCTTGAAGGACTTCGGCGAGGGCCTTATCCAGGAGTTGCCTGACGATTACAACTGTCGGGTTATCAGGACCCACGGCTTCCAGCCCCTTTCTTTTCTCGACTTCACGTTCGGCGTCCTCTGCGCCGTTGAGCAGGCTGAGATTGAGCTTCCCCAGCAACGTATTCGCCTTTGTCTCTCGATCTCGCCTCGATCTCGGCGTTACCAAAGCGCAAAATCTCTTTGGTAATTTTACTACTCCTACTAAGACCAACCGTTGATGTGCCGGTAGAATCTTCAGTTGTCAAAGAGCCATGGTCCAAATATGATTTGGACGACAACAGCAAAGAGATAGCAAGTGTCGTGCCAAAGCCCCAAAGTTCCGTCCATGCTCCCTTTGGACAATGAAGTCCTGGGGGTATCGGGACAGTCTCAATCCTGTTCGGCACGCGGCTTGAGTTCCCCGCAAGCCGCAGTTTGGACCCGCGGGAGGATCGGCACGTAGACGAAATCCGCTGCAATCAAACTGACACAGTCCCCGCTGGCGCCCGTTTTCAGAAAGAAAAAGGTTGTTATCCAGCCGTGCAGTATATAATGGGCCTCGTGCCGGGCAATGTTTGGCATCCGTTTGGGAGGTTGTGACTCTGTTTTCCCGGAGGGCAGGAACATGGCAAGGACACGTGTCGTTTTGTTCCAGTCGCTGGTCAGCCTCGTTGCTTTCTCCTTGTGTACTTGCGGGATCGCAGGGGCTGCGACGGCGCCCATTGTCTTCGTCACTCCCTCTGGCGGCGAGGTGTACTCCGTTGGCCAGAATCAGTCAGTCAGGCTCGACCCCAAGACCAAGTACAAGGCCGTGCTGAGTGGCACTTCTGTTCAT
>JBEKKG010001055.1:0-2850 GCA_050010835.1 Planctomycetota bacterium | reverse complement strand
CCCGCACAAGAACCTGGAGGCGTTGATCGCGGCATTTGCCCGGATTGCCGGGCAAGAGGAGTTCGCGGACGTGCTCCTCGTGATGGTTGGAGATACGTCAGACGACGCTTTTCACACCTGCCTGGGAGCTCTGGTCGCACAGGTGCATACGCTGGGACTGCGCGACCGCGTCATCTTCACTGGCTACCTGGATGACGAGGACTTGGTCGTCCTGTTGAACCTGGCAGCCGTCTTGGTGCTCCCTTCTCTCATGGAAGGCTTTGGTCTGCCCGCCGTGGAAGCTGCCGCCTGCGGCTGCCCGGTCGTGGCCACCAAGGCAAGCCCGCTTGAAGGGCTGCTCGGCAACGCCGGCATTTATGTCGGTCCGGGCCAGCACGAGATTGGGGAGGCGTTGGCGCGCGTGCTCTCGAGCTCGGAACTGCGCGCCCGCATGCGGGAGCTCGGGCTGGAGGCTGCGCGCCGCCTCACCTGGGAAGCCGCCGCCCGGCAGATGATGGATATCATCCGTGAGGTGGCTCGAGGATGAACCGTCCGCTCAATTTTCTGCACCTCACCACCTTCTATCCGCCGTACAGCTTTGGTGGCGATGCCGTGCAGTTATACCGGCTGTCCCATGCCCTGGCGGATAGCGGTCATCACGTCGATGTGATTCATTGCGTGGATTCCTACCACCTGTTGCACCCTGGCGATCCGCCCCTGCATTTTGCTGAGCACCCGAATGTGGTGCGGCACGAACTGCGCAGCGGCTTTGCGTGGCTCTCGCCGCTGCTCAGCCAACAGACCGGTCATCCGTGGCTCAAGCGCCGGCAGATCCGCGAAACGCTCCAGGCGCGGGCTTACGACGTCATCCATTTCCACAACATCTCGCTGCTCGGCCCCGGGGTGCTGGCGATCGAGCCCGAGGGGAGCCAGGCCGTTAAGATGTACACGACCCATGAGCACTGGCTGATCTGCCCCACGCACGTGCTCTGGAAATTCAACCGAGCGCCTTGCGATCGCCCGGAGTGCCTGCGCTGCACCATTCAGGCGAAACGGCCGCCGCAGATCTGGCGCTATACGGGATTGCTCGAACGGATGGCGGCGTGCGTGGATCAGTTTCTGGCGCCGAGCCGTTTTACGTGCCAGATGCACGGCCAGAGAGGGTTTCCCTTTCCGGTGGCCTGCCTGCCGAACTTCATCGATCGTGCAGACGATGACTGGCAACGCCCCGCGCCCCGCCCGCAGGAGGCGCCGTATTTCCTGTTTGTCGGACGGCTCGAACGGGTCAAAGGCCCCCAGACCCTCATTGCCCTGTGGGACCGCGTGCCCGGCTGCGATTTGCTGCTGGCGGGTGCCGGAAGCTATGAAGGGGAACTGCGCGCGATGGCGGCCCACAACTCCCAGATCAAGTTCCTGGGCCCGCTGACGCAGCGAGAACTTGGCGGGCTGTATTACCATGCGATCGCCTGTCTTGTCCCGTCCGTCACCTATGAAACCTTCGGAATGACCAGCGTCGAAGCCTTCGCGAGGAAGACTCCGGTAATTGCGCGAGACTTGGGCGCGCTGCCGGAGCTCATTCAGGATAGCGGCGGCGGGTTTGTCTTCCGCACGGACGATCAGCTCCTGGCGGCGATTCACATCCTCGCCCGTTCCCCCTCGCTGCGGGCCGAACTGGGGCAGAAAGGATACGACGGGTTCTTGCGATTGTGGTGCCGGGAAGCACACCTGCGCTCGTATTTCGGGTTTCTCGAAAGCGCCGCGCAGAAGAAGTTTGGGTGTGTGCCATGGCTGATCTGACGGGTGCCGGCGCCTCCGAGGTATCGTCGATTCAAGTGACCATAGCACGACCCTTAGCGGCCTGGCCGCGACCCACGTCCTATTACGACGGATCCTTTTGCCGCGTGGCTTTGACGCCCTTCAGAATCGCAAGGCCCACGAGTACAATTGCGCCCACTGCGATCCAGTGCGGGGCGATATGCAGCATCATGGCTCCCCAGATTAACCCGCCGATTAGAATCAGGAAGCCGACAATGTAAATCGCGAATGACATGGTTGTTCCTCTCTCACGCCGCCCCCGCGGCTTGCGTTGCCTGTAACCGTCATCTTCCTGTGAAGACCGCTCTGTGTGTAGAGCACGAGACGGACCAAGTGCGCCTGGGCGGTGCTGCCAGCGTGACACGACGGAATGTACTCGGGAAGAGATGCAGAAGCTGCACTTGGAGTGCGGGACTTGCTATCGCCCCGAGGCTCCCTACTCCTGCTGCGGATGAACTTCCCTCCGTAGCCTGTCCCTAGCCCGATCTTCTCACACGCCTTCGGCTGCGCCTTGCGGGAGGCCGGCATCTTCTCAAGTTGCGCTCGGCGTGAGTCCTCGATCCGTTACGGACCTGCGGGCTCACCCCGTCGCGCGCCTTGAATCTACCGGCCTCGCGCGGCGCCTCGCTTCGAAGGGTGTGAGAAGATCGGCCTGGACGCGCGCGGCTTCCGGAGAGCCGATTCGGGTCCGGCCCATGCCGCAAGCTAAAGCCGCCCCGGCAAACACCCGATACATGCGCGGTGGGTTCACCTAAGGCGCCGCCGCATCTGGCCGAAGCAACCGATCTGGTTGGCGCCGGCCTGCGCGCCGGCACGCGCCGCCTGGCGCGCCTCCTCAAGCCCCACTGCGAGGCGCTAGATGCCCGCTTCGCGCGCCTGCTGGGGGCCCGCGGCCTGGACGCACGCCAGATCCGGGCGCTTACGGCCGTGACTCTGGGCGCGGGCGCCAGGCTGCTGGCGGGCCGGAGGCCGCTAGCCGATTTCTTCGAGCAGGTGGAATACAACGGCCGCCGCCTGGCCAAGCTGGGCGTCCCGCCGGCGGTCCTTCTGGCCGCG
>JBEKKG010001054.1:0-2852 GCA_050010835.1 Planctomycetota bacterium | reverse complement strand
ACGCGCTCAAGAACCTGGCGAGTCCCTCTCCCCTTGCGGGAGAGGGCGGGGTGGGGGGTGTTTTTCCCTCTCCCCTTGCGGGAGAGGGCGGGGTGAGGGGTGTTTTTCCCTCTCCCCTTGGGGGAGAGGGTAGGGTGAGGGGTGCCTTCGATGAACTCCATTGGGAACCGGAGGACGACCCTGCCACGCAAGCCTTGGTGGCCCGCGGCGAGACGATGGGCTGTTTCTACATCGAAAGCCCGGCCATGCGGCTCCTCCAGCGCAAGACCGGCAAAGGCGACTATGCGCACCTCGTCATCCACTCCAGCATCATCCGTCCCGCGGCCAACGAATACATCACCGAGTATGTCGCCAGGCTGCGCGGCAAGCCCTGGCAACCGTTCCATCCGCTGCTGGAGGACGTCCTGGCCGAGACCTACGGCATTATGGTCTACCAGGAGGACGTCTCCAAAGCCGCTATGGCTTTGGCCGGCTTTGACCATGTCGAGGCCGACCGCCTGCGGAAGGTCCTCTCCAAGAAAGACAAGGAACGCCATCTGCCGGACTTCCAGCGGCGTTTTGAGGCCGGCGCGCGCGCGCGCGGCGTGCCTGTTGAGACCATCCAAGCCGTGTGGCGGATGATGTTGAGTTTCGCCGGTTATTCGTTCTGCAAGCCGCACAGCGCGAGTTACGCGCGCGTTTCCTTCCAGGCGGCTTATCTGAAGGTCCACTATCCCGCCGAATTCATGGCCGCGGTGCTGGGCAACGAGGGCGGCTTCTACAGCCGTTTTGCCTACGTCTCTGAAGCGCGCCGCCTGGGTTTGATCGTCCTGCGGCCGGATGTGAACGCCAGCCAGGCGCGTTGGCAAGGCGGTGCGGCGGCGCAGCCGCCGCCGGGCGTGGCGCCGCTCCGGGCCTTGCGCGCGGGCTTGCAGACGGTCAAGGCGCTGAGCGTGGAGACGAGCGCCCGCATCCTCAGTGCGCGGCAGGTGCGCCCTTTTTCAAGCTTGGGCGACTTTCTGGACCGCGTGCAACCTGACGCCCGAGAAGCTCGCGCCCTCATCCACGCCGGGGCCTTCGATTCGTTGAACAGAGCGCCGCTTCCCGTAGCGCAACCCTCCGGGTTGCGCCGCAATCCGGAGGATTGCGCTACAACTCGCACGGCCTTGCTGTGGGAGCTGTCTTGCCGGCACAGTAGCACGGGCGTCTCGCCCGTGCAGTGCCACGCTGAGAATTCCGCTTCGCTCTTTGACGCACTGGAGCCTGGCGGAGACCCCGTGGACAACAGTGTGCCGCCGGTGTTTCCACCGGGCACCGAGTTGGAGCGGTTGCGGCAGGAATTCGCCGTGCTGGGTTTTCTGTGCGACCGGCACCCGTTGGAGCTTTTCGCGGATTCCTTGCAAGGCCGGCGCCTCGTCAAGGCCGCGGAATTGCCCCGCTATGCCGGCAGGCATATTCAGGCCGCGGGCTGGCCCATCACGGCCAAGCCGGTCAGCAGCCGGGCGGGCGAGCCGATGGAGTTTCGGACCTTTGAAGACGAGACGGGCCTGCTTGAAACCGTTTTCTTCCCCCAAGCCTACCGGCGCTTCTGTCACCTGACGGGCGACGGCCCCTGCCTGCTGGGCGGCCGCGTGGAGGAGGAGTTCGGCGCAGTGACGCTGACGGTGGATGCAGTCCAGGCAATCCGGCCCTCCGCGGCACGAGTGGGCCGGCGATGAGTGTAGCAACATTGGCAGCGTCTCCGGGTGCATCACCGGACTTGTGCCACGGATGTGGCCGCGCCGGCTGTTTGGCGCGGCCTCATCCGTGCCAGCCGGCGGTAGCACGGATAAGCCGCCGCGTTGCGGCGGCATATCCGTGGCACAAGCCTGGTCGCCCAAGAACCTGTGCTGGCTTTCTGGAAATTTTGCGGTTGAGTGTCATATAGAACGGCTGCTGCCGGAACTCATTAACGCGATGACGGACGGCGGAGCAGCCACGAACAAGCCAAGGTTGGCGGATGAACGACCAGGAACTGCGAACGCAGTTGGAGCAACTGCACCCGTCGAGCTACGCGTGGGCGTTGAACTGTGCCGGCCGCGACCAGGCGCTGGCGGAGGACGTGCTGCAAGCCGTCTACCTGAAAGTGCTGCAAGGCAAGGCCGTCTTTGTGGCCGGACGGTCGGAGTTTCGCACCTGGCTGTTTGGTGTTATCCGCATGACTGCCGCGGGCGAGCGGCGCGCGCTCTTCTTCCGCAGGCTGTGGCTGGGAAAGTACACGTTGTGGACAGAGCGCAGCAGCGCAACGCCGGACCCTGGCGCCGGTGCTGGAGCATCCGAAGCGCGCCGCTTGTGCCGCGCAGCGCTGAGCGCCCTGGCGCCGCGGCAGCGGCAGGTGCTGCATCTGGTCTTCTATGAAGATCTGACCGTGCAGCAGGCGGCCGAGGTGCTGGGCGTGAGCGTCGGGACGGCGCGGCAACATTACGAACGAGGCAAGCAGCGGTTGCGGGAACTGCTGAAGACCCTGGGAGAGAACCATGAGCGGCCAGGCGAGCGACAGCCAAGTGCGCCGGTTGTTCTGTGAACAGTGCGGCGCGGATGCGCAGCAGGCGCCGCCTTTTGACGCACTGCTGGCGGCTGCGGAACGGCGCACGCAACGACAACCACGCACCACGGCCTGGCGGCACGCGGCGGCGGCTGTGGTGCTGCTGCTTGCTTGTGGCGGTCTGCTGTTATCCTCGCGTGGCCAGCAGTGCCGGACGCAACAGCTCATCGCCGCCAAGGTAGAGCGATTCGCTGAATCGCCCGGGCGGGTTGGCAACCTGCCCCACACGCAGGAGGACAGCAGCGCGCCGGCGCTCGACACGCTTCAGTACCCGACCGACTCGCTCCTG
>JBEKKG010001053.1:0-2868 GCA_050010835.1 Planctomycetota bacterium | reverse complement strand
GCAGGAAAATGCTCGCCGATCCCGGTGTCCTGGGGCACGTAGCCCAGCAAGCGCCGCTCCTGCCCCAGCGCCGTGGCGTGGCGGCCGAGGACCAGCACTTCGCCGGAAAGCGGCCGCAGCAAGCCGAGGACGAGCTTGAGCAGCGTCGTCTTGCCGCCGCCGTTGGGGCCGATCACCCCGAGGAACTCGCCGTCCGTGACTTTGAAATCCACGGCTTCGAGCACCGCCGGCTTGCGGCCGTAGGCGAATGAGACTTGCCGCAGCTCGATCACCAGCGCCGTGGGGGCCATATCGTGAATGTTGTTCCTATCAGTGTTCATCTGTGTTCATCTGTGGTTCCCGACCTCATTTCCTGACTGCGCCCGCCAGGACCTTAAGGTCGTGGCGCACGCGTTCCAGATATGTCTTGCCGGCGCTGCTGGCTTCGGTGTCGAGCGGATCGAGCACCTCAACTTCCAGGCCCAACTCCCGCGCAATCGTCTGCACCGCCACGCCGCTGTCCGCCGGTTCGTGGAAGACAGCGCGCTGGCCGGTCTGCTTCAGGATGCGCAGGGCCGCGCCCACGTCGCGCACGCTCGGCTCCACACCGGGGCTGGATTGTATCACCGCGGGCAGACCGATGCCCAGACGTTCCAGCAGATAACCGTACGCGTCGTGAAACGTGACGAGCTGCGCTCCGGACGGCGTGGCGCGAGCCAGGGCGGCCACTTCATCGTTCAGCGCCTTGAGCTTCTCAACGTAAGCCGCGCAGCGCTGCTGGTAGCCGTCGCGATGCACCGGGTCGAGCTTGCCCAATTCGCCGGCCATGCGCACGACCACGGTGCTCGCGCGCAACGGGTCGAGCCAGTAGTGCGGGTCCCAGTTGCCATGCGCGTGTTCGTGCACCGCCTCAACCTCCACGCCTTCAGCCCTGTGCGGCGCGGCGGGGCCAGGGGCGCCCTCACCGGCCGGCAGCGGGACAACGCCGGTCTGGCCAGCCTGGAAGGCGCGGGGCGCGATCCATGAGCCTGTCTCAAAAAAGGCCAGCTCCGCGCCTCGTCCGGAATTGGCGGCCAGTCTTTCGGCCCATTCATCCAAGCCCAACCCGGCCGCGAACAACGCCCGCGCACGCGCCACGACCACGGCGTCCCCGATTGCCGGCTCAAAATGATGCGGGTTCTTGCCCCCGGAGACGAGACAATGCACTTCCACGTCCGGGCCGCCCACCTCGCGCAGCCAGTCGGCCAAAGGGAAGATCGTGGCCGCCACCTCAAGCTTGCGCGGGCCGTCCGGCCGTGGCTGGGGCGGCCGCCTGAAGGCCAGCACGCCAACGGCGGCAATGCCGGCCAGCAACACAACCACGAAACAGCGCACGCGCATAATGCCCCCAAAGAGCCAGGCAGGACTTCCAGCCTGGCTGCAATAGCGCCAGCAGACGGATGGCACTCTATGGTGACGTGGCTGCTGCGTCAACGTCGAAGCCCGCTGTGTGCAGGCTTGAGCCGGTCAGTGCGATTGCAAGCGTGGCTGTGTTTCCCGTTTTAGTCACGGGGTTCTTCTTATCGAAACGTGGCCACTGGACCTGGAGCTTCTTCACGTAATCGCCCGGGCTGGCCAGCGCAGGCACCAGCGCCGGACTCAACGGCAGTGGCCTCTTCGATGGGGAGGAACGCGGATTCCTCGTTCTCCTACCTGGACTGTCCCCACTGCCCGGCCTTGGCCCTGTAGATCTGCCCGGCAATGACCTGGTAGCTCCGGCCGTTCACAATGACTGTGATAGGCACTTGCAGCGCCACGCCTTGGATATCCTTGCCGTTGTCAGCACTCACAAAACCTTTGTCCTTCAACGTTGCGGCAAACGTGCCGTTGCGCAACACTATTGCATAACGGGCGTTCCAATTCCCCACGATCTTCGAGTTAAGCGGCGGCAGGGGCGCGTGCGAAATGAGTCCTATCCGGAGTTGGTCGCCGCCGTCATTGGAATTTCCGCGCCGATCCATCATAAAGGCCTTACAGACTCCGCCGATATCCAGCAGCAGGCGTTGCCCCGCAGGGCTGAAGGCGGTGCTCATCGGCACATAACCGGCCAGAGTAATGCTGTCATGCCCAACCGGCCGGGCGAAGTTCAGCCGGATGCGCAGCGACGAAACCGCGATGAAGGAAGCCTTGACGGGCGGAGCCATGCCAAACGGCGTGCTGGCCGGATTGTAGGGGTCGGACCCGAAGGCGCTTTCCATTTCGTCAGGGTAACCATCATTATCGCTGTCCAGAGGGAAGCCGCTGGGTTCCACCGTCACGGTCAAGCCGGCCGTAGTTTTCACGCCATTGCTATCCGTGACGGTCAACACCACCGTGTAGGTGCCGGGAGGGGCATAAGTGTGGGTGGGGTTCTGCGAGGTGGAAGTGCTGCCATCGCCAAAGTCCCAGGAGTAGGACTGTCCGCCGGGACCGCCAACGAACGACACCGTCACCGGCGAGACGCCTACGGCGGGTGAACCGGCCGCAGTAGCCTGGCTGACCAGCGTGGCCACGCCGGCCTGGAATTGCAAGGCTGCGGAAGCAGGAAATCCTGTTCAGAAAATTCGTCGATAGGACGCTGAAGAAGGCGTTGAGGGCCGCCCCGGGGGCGGTGACCCTCACCGCCATTGCTACCTTTCGCGAACCGGGCGGCTCCCGCAAGCAGGTCATCCGCAATTTCCCCCCGAGCCCGCCATCCAACGCACGGGCCCCTGGGACTGTCTAGAGGGCTGCCCGGCGGGACGGTGGTTCCGCAGCCGGCAATGCCCGAGGGGACTCAGGAGACGCCGGGGACCGCCGTCCGCGAGGATCAGCGACAATCAGTCGTCGGCTGTTCAAGCCGGCCCAGGTGGGACCGCGGGGTATTTGCGG
>JBEKKG010001052.1:0-2869 GCA_050010835.1 Planctomycetota bacterium | reverse complement strand
GAGTTCGAGGAAGGAACCGAGACGCTTTCCATCAGTGCCCACGGTGCCCTGGTCAAGCTGCAAGCCAAGCTGGTTTCCGGCGCCAAGGTCATTGTCAAACATGCGGGCACTCAGGAAGAACAGGAAACCAGAGTCATCTTCATGGGCACGACTCGTGGTGGCAAGACTGAAGTGGGTCTCGAGTTTGCTTCTCCCCGGCCGAGCTTCTGGCGGGTAGCTTTCCCGCCGGAAGACTGGTCGCCGAAACATCCAGACGCGCGGGCGGTAAGTTTCCGCGAAAAGTGAACCAGGCTCTCGCATCCATTTTCCCCTTCCTGCGAACGCGAGGGAGAAGTGCGTTCGGTGTTTTGCTGCGCAGGTCGGCGCGGCATCCCCAGGCGCAACACCCTGACTGCGTCGCACCCGGTCCAGGAGACCTCAATGGAGTAGATCGGACTCCGGAAACCGGAGACGAACTCCGGCTCGGGCTATCCATGACGTTGCTCTCAGCGCGAGCTTGCGCGGGGCAGTGTTGAACTGGAATTGATTCTAAAAAAATGGGAGGTGAAAACCTCTCAGTTTTCACCTCCCGGGGTGGGTGGGGTGTTGCTGGAAAAAACTCGTTGAGGCCTTGTCGTTAGAGCAGAGCCTCGTTATCTCTTCGTCCTCCTGAGGTTTCCGGCCTACGGGGCCAGTCACCACAGAACTGGTAAGCGAAACAATATGACAGCTGCCCGCTAATGTCAATATCAAAATTCGTAGAAATCTACAGCAAGCAGGATACAGTTCTTTAGAGATTGCCAGCACCTTAGGCAAGCAGTTCTGCGCGCTCCAGCTTCCGTCCTACCAACTCATTTGTAATGAATATGTTACAGGTTGCTTATGCGACGCTTCGGACGCTGCGGCCATACCTGCTTATCTTGCTAGTGTGGTATGTACTGATTGGGCTATACAGGAATGTCTCCCCGTGTGAGTCGTTCAGTCCGCTTGCCTACACCATGCTTTGCAGGACCACGGAGCTGTTACCTCATGGCAGCCGCCTGTGAGTTGATCTTTGCTGTCCGGCATTGTGACCCGGGACTCTGGCACTGGCCTGCCAGGCTCTTGAGGTTCTGGAGCTGTAAGCGCGTCAAGCCGCTGGGTCAGTCGGCGACTGGGTTTGAGGCCGCCCCGCACGATCCAAGACTTCACGGACGAGCCGCGCCAGAACTGTCGGGCTGTAGGGCTTTTGTAGAACGGCGCTGCCGTCCTGAACGTGCTTCTCGAGCGAGACATGTTCGGTCGTGTACCCGGTCGTGAAGATCGCTGGCAACGTGGGGAACCGCTCGCGAAGTCTGCTGAAGACGGCTGGACCATTCAATTTCGGCATGATGACGTCGAGGACGGCAAGGGCAGGCTTCTCGTTCTCGCAAAGCTTCAAGACTTCTTCACCGTTGTTGGCGGTGAGAACGCGGTAGCCGAGGTTTGAAAGGGCCTGCCACGCCATTTCGCGAACGCCGTCATGGTCTTCCGCCAGCAGAATGGTTTCGGTTCCTCGCGGCACGGGTGCGGCATTGACCTTCGCCTTCTTCTTGTCGGCGTGCGCCATCCTGTCGGCAACGGCCGGCAGGTACACCCGGAAAAGGCTCCCATGGCCGGGCTCGCTATAAACCTGGATGAATCCTCCGTGTTGCCTGACGATGCCGTAGACAGTGGCGAGGCCGAGTCCGGTCCCCTCGCCGAGCTTCTTGGTGGTGAAGAAGGGTTCGAAGATGCGTTCGCGCGTGGCCGCGTCCATGCCGATGTCCGTGTCGGACACGCCCAGAACTGTGTAGGGTCCTGGTTTGGAATAAGGGTAAAGGTGGCAGTATGTTTCATCGATTTCGGCCGATTCCGTCTCAATGAGCAGGCGCCCGCCTTCGGGCATGGCGTCGCGCGCATTCAAGCAGAGGTTCATCAGGACCTGTTCAATCTGCGTGGCGTCGGCACGGACCAGCCCGACCGATGGGGAGGCGGTGACCTTTAGTTCGATGTCCCGGCCGATGACCTTGTCGAGGAAGCTCAGCAGCCCTCTGACAATACTGTTCAGATCGATCGCACGCGGCTGAAGCACCTGCTGCCGGGCGAAGGCCAGAAGCTCACGGGTCAACGCCGCGGCGCGTTCGGCCTGTTCGCGGATTCTCGCGAAGCGCTCCATCACACGCGGCTGATCCTGTGTCTGTTCGAGCCCCATTTCGGCCCAGCCCAGGATGGCACCCATAACGTTGTTGAAGTCGTGTGCAACTCCGCCGGCGAGTTGGCCGACAGCCTCGAATTTCTGCGCCTGGCGGAGCTGCTTTTCCACAGCGCGCAACTCGGTGACGTCCTCGGCGATGACCTCGAGCACCTCAGGGCTTTTCTGCGCCTCGACAAGGCGCCCGCTGAGGCGAACAGTGATATTGGCACCGTCTTTCCGGCGCCATTCGGCTTCGATGCCCGCGATCCGCCCCTTCTCCCGGCAGGAGGCCAGGAACGCCGCGTAGTGCTCCGGGTATCGGAAGACGTCCCGAACGAGGTTCACAGAGCGGAGTTCGGCTGCGGTTCCGAAACCGAGCATGAGTACCATGGCGGGATTGAGGTCGAGAAAGTGACCGTCGGCCGTGGCGCGAACGATTGCGTAGGTGGTGTTCTCCACGAGTTCGCGGTTGCGTGCTTCGGAGGCCAGCAGGGCCTGTTCGGTTCGTTTACGTTCCGTGATTTCCAGCAGGACCGCACCCGCGGCGAAGACAGCGCCGCCAGGACTCCGCAAGGGGTAAAAGCTTGTTAACCAGCAGCGCTCGACCCCCGGCTGGGCGCGGGATTGAGCGAGGACAACCTGGAACGGGCACTGGCTGCCTTCGCTGACTTCAGTGACCTGAAGTCTCCGCTGCGC
>JBEKKG010001051.1:0-3658 GCA_050010835.1 Planctomycetota bacterium | reverse complement strand
GCCTGGTCTGGCGAGAGCGCATAGCCGCGCTGGCCGCGCTTCAACGTCGCGCCGGGAATCTCTTTATTGGGTAAAGTCATCTTCTGGCACCAGTAGAAGAACTCATCCCAGGTCTCGGGCGGCTTCTCCGGGTCCAGCCCCGCTTGCTGCACCAGGTCTTTGCGATAAACCAACGCGTAATACCAGGTGCCTGCGAACGGGATGCCGTAAACTTTGCCCTTCTCCGTGGAGACTTGCCGCCACAGCAGCGGGATCTTTTTCCAGCCGTCCCACGTGGCTTCTTCAAGGTCAAGCTGGCCATTGCCGTTCCGGTCGTCACCGACCCACTCGTTCAACGGATAGAGAAAGCCGTTCTTGATGTCGTTGCGGATGATGTGCCAATAGCAGTAGAAGAAGTCCGGCGCCGTGTCGCCGGCGATGGACATGAGAATGTTGACGCGGCCCGCGCCGCCCGGCAGACTGATCCCGCCCCAGCGCCGCACCTCCAGTTCGGGGCGCTTCTTCATCAGCTTGATAAGGGGCTCGGTCCAATAACCCTCGGGATCCGAAGGGTCAAAGTAAGGAAAACTGACCACCACCTTGTCCGCCGGCTTTTCCTCGGCGGCCGCCGCGGCGCGGACCGGCAGCGCCAAACCATAGCACAGCCACAACGCCGCGAGCGCCGTCCACGCGACGGAATGCGAGTGCCGGATAATAGGTGCTGCTGGCGCCATTGCCCCTCGAAGCCTGTGGTTGGTGCAGCACTGCACAGCATAGCGGCCCTGGCGGGAGACTGCAATGCCAAGAAAGGACAGGGGTGCATGTCAGTAAATGCGTGGCCCAGAGCGTACCGCGGGCGTCCCGCCCGCCTTCGTCCTCGCGCCCTGCCGGCCTGCCACGGGCGGGCGGGACGCCCGCGGTACATTTACCCGTAGGACAGCCTTTCCAGGCTGTCCGGACAGGCTGGAAAGCCTGTCCTACCGCGCTGAACCGTTCTTTCGCGGCAGTTCCACCCAGCGGTCTGCGGCAGCGGATTCACAAGCCGCTTCCAACACGCGCTGCAGGTAGAGGCCGTCCGCGAGTGAAGGCGCGGGCGGCGTGCCCTCGGCCACGCACTTCAGGAAAGAGTACAGCGAGTGCACATGGCCGCGCAGCCAGCCCACGTTGTTTATCCCGCTGGGGAACTTGCCGCCGGGGCTGGGATAGCGATGAATGGTCGCCAGACGCTGCCAGCCGCGCGCCCCGCCGAAGTCGCCGCCCGGCAAGCGGCCGTCGTAGATCTCCAAGTAGTTGTGCTCACAGATCGTGTACCGCATGGCGCCGTAGCGCCCGTGAATCTCAAAGCGCAAATCGTCCTCCACACCCGTCGCGATTTTGCTGACCTCGAGGGTCCCAATCGCGCCATCGCCCGAGCGGACGAGCATCACTGCCGCGTCTTCCGTGTCTACGGCGATGCTCTGGCCGGGCGCAGCGGGGTCGGGCCGTTGCCCTGCCCAAATGCGGCTCAAAGTATGCACGGCCGCGAACGGGCCAACGAGATGGTCGAGCAGATCAATGACGTGCGGGCCGAGGTCGCGGATCACCCCGCCCCCCGCGGCTGCTGAGAACTTCCAACTGAAGGCGCGGTTGGGGTCTACGTTCCCGCTGTGCAGGAATGCCGCGCGGAATTGCGTCACCGGTCCCAGGAAGCCTTCTTGCACCAGTTGCTTGGCCCGCAGTGTGGACGGAAAAAAACGATTCTGCAGGACCGTCTGCGCCAGGCCGCGGTAGGCGGGCAGGAGTTTCTCCAGTTCCTCGGCTTCGGACAGCTTCGCGGTGACCGGCTTCTCACAGTAGATGTGCTTGCCCGCCCGGATTGCCGCCTTGAGCGCCGGGAGGTGCGCGTCGTTGGGCGTGCAGACGTGGACGATGTCCACGTCAGGCGCGTTCACGACATCGAGCATGTTCGTTGTCGAGCGCTCAAAGCCCAGCGCTTCAGCGGCGGCGCGCGCACGCTCGGGATTCCTCCCGCAGATAACTTTGAGCGCAGTGCGCACCGGTGGCGGATCGTAGTAGAAAGGGATGGTCCGGTGCGCGAAGGAATGGGTCTTGCCCATGAAGCCGTGGCCCAGAATCCCAATGCCCAGTGTTTTCATCGGTTTGTTCTCCTAATGCTACAACGGCTTTTACCACAGAGCGCACGGAGGTCACGTAGAACGTGAAAGAATTGGACACCACTTCCCTCTTCAAAATCACAAACTTGAAATCCGAAATCCGAAGGAAACTGCAAAACCGAAAACTGAAAGCCGGGCCCGCCGCGCGCCAGCACTCCATCTTGCCTTTCGGGGCAGACATACGCGCGTAGCACGCCTGGCGAAGATGTGCTGCGCAAGGTTTTTCCTGTTTGCTGTTTGGGGTTTCCTTCGGATTTCGGATTTCGAGTTTTGGATTTGGTTGCGGCTGAAAGCCGCGCTGCGGTTTATAGGTGATATGACCTCTTATGAGCGCATGAATGCCGTTCTCGAAAGCCGTCCTGTGGACCGCTACCCGTTCGTGCCGTCCATCTACGAACATGGCGCGCGCGTCCTCGGCAGGACGCCCGCGGAGACCGCCCGCTCTGCGGAACTGATGGCCGAGGCGGCGCTGGCCTCTTATGAACTTTACCGGCACGACCTCGTGACAGTCGGGATTGACATCTACAATATCGAGGCCGAGGCGTTTGGCTGCCAGGTCTCTGCCGGCGCGGACGGTTCCATTCCCGGAACCGTTTCGCACCCGCTGGCTGCTCAGCCGGTCCTCGACCCCGGCGTGCTGGCCGTGCCACAGCCGGGAGACGCGAACCGCCTGGGGCTTATCGCCGCAGCGGCGCGCAAAGTGGCCTCGCGCCTTGCCGGGGAGGTGTGGGTATACGGCTGCCTGGGCGGGCCGTTCTCGCAGGCAGTTGAACTGCGGGGCTTCGAGAACCTCATCGCCGACATGCTCGACACGCCCGCGCGCGTTCATGCGCTCCTCGAGAAGACGACTGCGCTTGCGCTGGAACAGGCTGAGCGGCTCACGGCGGCCGGTTGCGGGGTCAACATCTTCGAGTCCTGGGCGACAGTGCCGCTCATCAGCCCCGCCATGTTTGGCGAGTACGTGGTACCCTACGCCAAGCGCATCGTTTCGAGGGTCGCTGCTCTGAACCGCACGCCGCCGCCGGCCGTGATCATGGGCGGCGACACCGCGCGGTTGATGGACCATTTCATTGAGAGCGGCACGTCGCTGGTCGTCGCCGACTTCAACACCGATTTTGCGTTCATGCGCCGGAAAACTGCCGGCCACAGAATGATCGTGCGCGGCTGCGCCGACCCGAAGCTGATTGAACGCCAGGACTGGCCGCGCTTGGAGACGGTCGTGCAGGGCCTGGCCGCCAAGGCCCGCGGGATGCGCAACTTCGTGTGGGGCTCCGGTGCGGTGTCCTACAACACGGCGCCGCAGGACTTGCTGCGCTTCAAGAAACTGTGCGCGGCGGCGGAAGGTGTGATTGAAACCGCAGATGGACGCAGATGAACGCAGATAGGGAGGGGAGGGGAGGGGGGTGGATGTCAGCAAATGTACCGCGGGCGTCCCGCCCGCTCGTGGCAGGCTGGCAGGGCGCGAGGACGAAGGCGGGCGGGACGCCCGCGGTACGCTCTGGGCCACGCATTTACTGACATGCACC
>JBEKKG010001050.1:0-2872 GCA_050010835.1 Planctomycetota bacterium | reverse complement strand
CCGGCAAATGACACAGTCCGAGATCTGGCAAATGGGCTTCCCTAGGAAAACCGAAAAGCGTTCCGCCAAGAACAGGCTTTCGAACGGGGAAGTCAGCTTCCAATTGACGCCCTTCCACCAGACTTCTGGAAGCTCACTTGAATCCGCAGAATGTGTCGTGAGTTCACCCCGTCGACCGGCAGCTTGCCCGTCTCCACGAGTCGGATCCGGCGCCCTTCTCCCTGTTCGCTCACCTGTGCTTCACCGCCAATTGGAAGAAAGAATCTCACAATCACCCCATCCACAGCTACCCGATCTCTTGACATCGGAACTTGAGAGGGGTGCCCTTTCGACGAATTCGCGGTCGTCCTTCAACAGGCACGTTTCAACTCGAGGTGAGTAGGCCACAGGAGAACGCGAAAAGACGCCCCGAGGCTGGCACCTGTGAAGGAGACTTACCACCCGAAAAGATGTGCTTCTCTCCTGTCTAGGTGACACGAGCAAACACCGCTGACCGAGCAAACTGCGGTGCTTGCTTCCTTGTGTTATGAGATCGTCCGGCGCGGGGCCCGACAAATTCCAGCAATCTGGCTCCTGCCTCCAGGGGGCACGCCAACGCACGACCCTGCTACCGAAACAATTCCCGAAGAGTGAGCCGCAGGTCCACCCTCACGCCAAGGTGATGGAGCGGTGGCACGTGATGCCATAATCTACATATCCCACTCTGCTCCTTCGGGGTCAGACGGCGAGGCCGCACTCTTGCGAGTGCCGCCTCTGCTTTGCACGAGACATGATGCCCGCAACTGGCACCCACGGAAGAGGCTTCAAGACCTATTGAGGATTGCATAATATAGATACACTAATCCAGGAGCCGCGCTTGTTTCCAAAAGGCCGCCACCAACGTTGGCCTGCGGCGCATGCGACGCAGAGCCGCCCGCGCGTGATAGCTGAGGGCGAAGTAGTCGCGCGGACACAGATTCGGCAGTTCATGGTGCTTCCAGTGTCCCCACAAGAACTCGACCGGGTTCCCCCGGAACCCGCACCTGGGGTTCAATTCGGGGGCATAGGCCGGCAGCCACTCGATGGCGATGCGCCCGGCTTGCAGCTGCAGGTAGTCGCTGACGAGGCGGCTGCGGTGGCAGGGCAGACCATCCCAAATGATCAACACCTTTCCCCGCAAGTGGCGAGA
Source organism: Planctomycetota bacterium (assembly GCA_050010835.1). Lineage (GTDB taxonomy): Bacteria > Planctomycetota > SZUA-567 > H5-PLA8 > H5-PLA8 > JAPLOD01. The sequence continues at coordinate 1,704 of JBEKKG010001050.1, read as the reverse complement.
AAGGTGCTTCAGGAAGTCGACCACTTGTTGCCCCCGCACCGCTCCAGGATAGAGACGGAAATAGAAGTTCCACAAGGTGACCCCGGCGATGGCCGAGAGCGTCTTCCAATTGAAATGGTATTGAAGGGTCGGCGTGTGGCCCCGCGGCGCCCAGGTGCGCACTCTGTGCGGGCGCTCACTCAGTCCGCTCTCGTCGATAAAGACTATGGTTTTCCCTTGGCGCGCCGCGTTTTTTTTAGCACCGGCCAGCGCTCATCCTTCCAGCGCCGGATGGCTTTCTCATCCCGTTCCAGTGCTCGCCCGTTCGGCTTCTGCACGGTCCATCCCAACTGCCGCAGGATGCGCCAAACGTGACTCGGATGGTAATGGACTCCACATTCCTGCTCGATCAGCTTCCCTACCCGTTGGGCTGTCCACAACCCAGTAACGTACCCCGCCGCCTCCGGGCCACGCTTGAGCTTCCGCTCGATGCGCCCCAGATCCGCCGGACTGAGGCGAGGCTTGCGACCCGAGCGTCCCGCCTTCTTCAGACTGGCCAGCCCTCCTGCGGCCAGCTGCTTAGCCCAGCGGCTCACCGACTGGCGGTGGACCCCGACTCTCCGGGCGACTTCCGACTGGCTGAACCCCTGGCGCAAGAGCCGCGCCGCCTGCAGTCGCCTCTGTTCCAGTGCCTCCAAGGCTTCCGCGTCCCGTTTGACTCCTCGTGGGTTTCCCATGGACCCTGGTCCCCGGGTCCCAGGGGACCCACTCTACCACAAAAGCGCCGAAATGTCACTACGTTATGAGGAACTCAGTAGAAAGCCCGCCGGTTGGGGCTGAAGGCTGTCAAGGAAAATGTGGGTGCGCAGATCGGCCGTCAGGCGCGCTTCTCCTGGGTCAGTGTTTCTTGGCTTCTTGCATGATCTTGACGCTGGCGCTCGCGCCGATCCGGGTGGCCCCCGCTGCGATCATCTTCTGAACATCGGCATAGGTGCGGATCCCACCGGCGGCCTTGACCCCCATCGACGGCCCGACCACCCGCCTCATCAGGGCCACATCCTCAGGGGTGGCGCCAGCGGGTCCAAAGCCTGTGGAGGTCTTGACGAAATCAGCTTCGGAAGTTTTTGCCAGCTGGCACGCAATTACCTTTTCTTCATCGCTCAGCAGGGCGGCCTCAATGATCACCTTGAGAAGAGCGCGGCTGGCGTGACAGGCTCGGGCAACGGAAGCGATATCGCGCTGAACCAAATCGTAGTCATGCGACTTGAGGGCGCCGATGTTAATGACCATGTCCAGTTCGGCGGCGCCGTCGCGGATCGCCTGCTGCGCCTCGAACACCTTGACGTCCGTGGGCGTTGCGCCCAGCGGGAAGCCGATCGTGGCGCAGACGGGAATCCCGCTGCCTTTGAGCATTTCGGCGCACCGTTTCACGTGGGTGGTGTTGACGCAGACCGAGGCAAAGCGGAACTTGCGCGCCTCAAAGCACAGCTGGGCGATCTGGTCCTGGCTAGCCTCCGGCTTGAGCAAGGTGTGGTCGATTAGATGGGCCAGAGCGCCACCGGTCGGCGCGACCCCCAGGGTGCTCTCCAATCGATCGGCCCCCGCACTGAGCACCGGCTGAACCGGATCCACGTACTTGTGGGAAGAGAGCGGAATGGGGGCGGGAGAATCCTTGCAGGATGGCTCCTCCTGCAAGAGAATCAGCACCTGGCTGGTAATCTGCTC
>JBEKKG010001049.1:0-2878 GCA_050010835.1 Planctomycetota bacterium | reverse complement strand
AAGCTGCTGGGCCGCCGCTACAAGATCGCGCACGCCGATCTCGAAGGCTTCTGGGCCGAGGCCGAGAAGCATCTGCAACGCGGGAAGCTGCCCGTGCTGGCGGGCGAACGGCGCGCGTACCTCAAGCAGGGCATGTGGACCTTCCTCTTCCCCGGCACGATCAGCGCGCGAACCTACCTCAAGCAACAGGACTTCGCAGCCACGGCCCGGCTGGTCTACTCAGCCGAACCGCTGGCGTCGCTGGCCGCGGCCTTGGGCGCCGCCTACCCGGCGCGCTACCTCGAACGCGGCTGGGGCTACCTGCTCTCGAACCACACGCACGACGCCAACGGCGGCTGCGCCCCGGACGCGGTCTGCCAGGACATGGAGTACCGTTACCGCAAAGCGTCCGACATCGGCGACATAGTGACTGAAGACGCGCTGGCATACGTCGCGAGGAATCTGTCGCCCGCGCAGTTGCCGCGGGACGCCATGCAGCTTGTGGTCTGCAACCCGCTGCCGTTCGAGCGCGAGGCGCTGGTGAAAGTGGACCTGGAGGTCCCCAGGCCGTTCGGTGCGCGGGCCGCGAAGCTCGAAAGCGCCGCCGACCCGAATGTGCCCCGCCAGCCGATCTCCAGCGAGAAGTCCAGTTCGTTCGTGGACAGCATCTGGGACGTGCCGACGATTCTCGAATCGTCGCGCATTCAGTTTTACGCACACCTGAAGAAGCTGCCTGCGCTGGGCTACCGCGTGTACCGGATCGTGCCGGACACACAGGAACCGCGCAGCACTGCCACTCTGGTGTCCGGGCCGAATACGCTGGAGAACGAGCACCTGCGCGTGACGGTGAACGGCAACGGCACGGTGAGTGTGCTCTGCAAACAAACGCAGCGGCTGTACGCGAATCTCAACTACCTGACCGACCAGGGAGAATGTGGCAATGCGTGGAAACATGTGGCGCCGCGCTGGGACCGCAAGTACAGCAGCCTGGGCGCCGGCGCGCGGGTCGCGGTCTTGGAAAGCGGGCCTTTGGTGTCGGCCATCCGCGCCGAGTTCGGCTTTGGCGTGCCCGTGGATTACGGCGACGGCGCCGCGCGCAGCGGGCAACTCGTGGACTTGCCGGTGGCGATTGACTATCGCCTGGAGGCCGGCTCGCACGAACTGGCCGTGGCGCTGGCGGTGGACAACCGCGCCAGGGACCACTGGCTGCGCGCGAACTTCCCAACCGGCTTGCACACCCACGAGACCTGGGCCGACAGCCATTTTGACATCGTCTCGCGGCCCATCCCGATTCCCGATTCGACGGGCTGGGTCGAGCCGGCCGGGGGCACGCACCCGTTGCGCACCTTCGTGGCCATGACCGAGAACCAAGACACCTTCGCGTTGCTGCCCAAGGGCCTCTTCGAGTACGAGGCGTTCGAGGATGAGGAGCGCACGCTGGCGCTGACGCTGCTCCGGGCCTGCCGCATCAAGCTGGCTGTCAGCGAGGAGAAGCAGACCGAACTGCCGGACGCGGGCGTGCAATGCCCCGGCGTGCAGCGTTTCGAATACGCGCTCCATTTCGGCGCGCACGGCACGCCGGGCGCAGACGGGGACGCCGCCACCGCCGAGGCGCACCTCGCGGAGTTGCTGGCCGCGGCGGCGCAACGATACGCTCCCGTGCGCGCCGCGATGACGGGGCGCGGCAAGGGGTCATTGCCGCATGAGGCCAGCCTTTTTGCACTGCGCAATCCCAGCCTGCACGTGGCGTGCGTGAAACAGGCCGAGGATGGCAGCGGCTTGGTCGTGCGCTTCTTCAACCCGTGCGCCCAGACCCAGCACGCGCAACTCTGCTTCAACCAGCCGGTGGCTTCAGCCGAAGTCTGCCGTATGGATGAAAGCTCCGTTGAGCCCCTGGCGGTGCACAACGACACCCTCGAACTGAACGCGGGACCGAAAAAGATAATGACGCTCAAGATAAGGTTGATTCGTTCGTAAGCACTGGCTTTTGTGTTCCCCTTCCCCTTGCGGGAGAGGGCAGGAAGAGGGCGCAGCGTTGAGCATTCCAGGGATTGGTCCGATCAAGCCTGAGCACCAGGGCGACTTCCTGGAACTGCAGGTTGGCGGCGCCGGCATGTGGCAGACCGGACGGGATGGCGTCCAGCGAATCCTGACGCCGCGGGACAAGAAAGTGGAGTTCATTGTCTTTGCGGACAAGACCCTGGCGCATGTCAAGTCTGCAATGGGCCATCCGGCAATTTACCCGCTGCCGGAAGCGCGGTTCGAAGCGCCAGCCGAGGCAGTGCTGATGGACCTGGACGGCACGAGCGTGCGCAGCGAACGGTTCTGGATGTGGATTATCGAACAGACGACGGCGCGGCTGCTGGGCGATGCGGGCTTCCGCCTGCGGCCCGAGGACGGGCCGCACGTGTCGGGGCATTCGGTGTCGGAGCATTTGCAGCACTGCATCCACAAGTATTGTCCGGCAGCGAGCATTGAGACGGCGCGGCAGCACTACTTCGAGATCACGCATTACGAGATGCACGAGATCCTGCAGGGACGCGGCAGGACTGGGGCGTTCCAGCCTGCGCCGGGGCTTAAGGAGTTCCTGCTGGAAGTCAGAGGACGCGGCATCAAGATCGGTTTGGTGACCTCGGGCCTCTATGAGAAGGCCTGGCCGGAGATACTCTCGGCATTCCGGACGCTGAATCTGGGCGACCCGCTGGAATTCTACGACGCGATCATCAGCGCGGGGCTGGCGCTGCGGAAGGGCCAGGCCGGCACGCTCGGCGAACTTGAGCCGAAGCCGCACCCCTGGTTGTACGCGGAGACGGCGCGCGTAGGTCTGGGACTCGACCCGGCCAGGCGGTCGCGCGTTATCGGGCTGGAGGATTCCGGCGCGGGCGTGGTGTCAATCCGG
>JBEKKG010001048.1:0-2881 GCA_050010835.1 Planctomycetota bacterium | reverse complement strand
TCGAAGGAAAGAGTGGTTGCCGCCAGCACCAGGTCGCGCCACTCGTCGACGGTGGGCTGGCGCTTGGTGACGGCCCGCCACTCGGAGCGGGGCGAGACGAAGGCGTCGACGTCCTGCACCAGCACGCTGCCTGAGACCGGCCACACCGATTCGAGCTGCTCGTATGCCACCAACCGCCGGTCCTCCGGCGCGGCCAGGTAGCGCCAGAGCAGCGCGCCGTCCCTGGCGCGCAAGCAGTAAACATGGCCGTCCGCGCTGCCGAACAAGACCCGGCCCTCCCAGAGCGCCGGCGGCGAGTCCACCCGGCCGCCTGTGGTGTAGGTCCACACGGTGCGGCCTCCTTCGGCATCGAGCGCGCAGACCGCGGCGCTGTCGAGCGACGAGACGAGGACCTTGCCCTCCGCAATGACGACGCTGCTCAGTTTTCCGCCCAGGTCCGTCTGCCAGAGGCTCTTCAAGTCGCTGGGCACAGAGGTCTTGGTTGAGCCGCTGCGCGCCGCGTCATGGCGATACACCGGCCAGTCGCCGGAATCCTGAGTGCCCTTCTTGGCCTCCGGGGGTTCGGAGTAAACGGCCCCACGTTCCAACCGCGCATCCTCCGGCAGAGGTACCGCTTGCGCCGCGGCCGGGGCTGCCGGGGCCAGCGCGGTAAAGCCATAGAGCTTGGATTCGGTGTAACACGCGCAGGGGTGGGGTGGGGCGTAGATCAGACCATTGGCGGGCATGATGCCGTAAAGACAGCCGCCGCGGACCCAATTGTTCGGCGTCCAGTGGTTCGTCTTAGTGTCAATGAACTCAATCCCAGTCCGCGAGAAGAGCAGGTAGTTGTCCGTGGCCTTGGCGCGGTAGCAGCGGTGGTGGAACCAGGGGACGTGGGTGTCCGGCAGGAACTGCTTGACGACCTTGCCCGTCAGCAAGTCGCGGGCGGTCATCTCGCCGGAGTCCGAAGGTTGCGCCACCTCGCCGTACCACACCAGCCCATTGGCGACGAGGATGTCCTTGGGCGTATGGTGCCCGCACTGCGGCTGCTCTCCCTGCCACAGAACTTTGCCGTCCGCGGCTGACAGCGCGGCAAGAGGGGTTTTCCCGCCGCCGAAATTGTTCCCGTCAATGCCGCCGGAGAAGAGGATCGTGTCCTTGCAGGCGACGAGCGTCGGGGTGAAGTAGCTCTGGATGACGGGCTTGTGCGCCAGCGGCGGTGAGGCCCAGCTCGGGGTGCCGTTCGCCGCGTCCAGACCCACGATCTTCTCGCCATCGTGATAGAAGACGTGTTCCCCGGACACCGCCAGCGTCTCCGGGAGAATGCGGTCTTCTTTCTCCCAGACGGTCTTGCCGGTCTCTTCCTGCAAGGCCAGGATGCGGCGCTTGCCTTCGTCGGGCCAGGCCTGGGCGGCGCCCTGCCTGGCTTCCTGGAGGGATGCGAACTTCGGCTCCAGGCGTTTATTGACCACCAGGTACAGCACCCCTTGCGAGAGGAGAATCTCCTCGGTGGCCGCAGTGCCTTCGTAAGTGCGGAGCACCGCGCCCGTGGCCGCGTCCAGTGCTGTGAGCGGGGCGTTCAGGCCCAGCGTGGCGTAGACGCGCTCCCCCATCGCCACCAGCCGCCGCGTGAGGAGCTGCGGTCCGCTCTTGAGCGGCCAGAGGGTCGTGTGCCACTCCGTGATCGGCCGCTTCCAGAGCAGCGTGCCGTTGAAAGCATCGCGCGCTACGAGGGACCATTTGGGCGGCAGGAAAATCGAGGCCATGCCGCCCTCGTCGAAGATGCAAAAGTTGCGCCCGGCTGCCGATACCATAGCGCTGATGCTCGACATGTGGTCGTGGTGGCGCGAGTAGCGCGGGCCGGCCAGCCATTGCATTCGCCGCGGCGGGCCCACTACCGAGTCGTGTGCGACCGCGTTGTTGCTGGGATCGTGCAGATAGTGCGTCCACTCGTCTATCTCCGGCGGACGTGGCTTGACAGTCTTGGTCCAGTTGCCGTCCGTTTTGAGGTACGCGACGCCGTTCGGGGCGAGCGCCCGCAGGATTTCGGCCAGGGGGACAGCAGCGCCGTCTGCGGAGACAATCAGGTTCGCCAGATTGTCAATGTACGGAAGTTGCTTGCCCGCCCACTGTTCAACCGTCACCTTGCCGTACAGGCCGAGCGCCTGAATGTTCTTGCGCGCGGCCTCAACGTTCTGCGCGCTTGTGTCCAGGCCGTGGACCAGGTAACTGTCATTGGCGTGCAAGGCCGCGGTAAGCTTGCCGTCTCCGCAGCCTAGGTGGACAACCAGGCCGCCCTTGATGCCTGCGGCCTCCAGAATTTCCTGGGCTTCCTTGTCAGCCGCACCGCCGCGGCTCACGCTGAAAAGGAAACCGAACAGGGCGAACAGCAAGCGCAGGCGATGGGTTCTCATGGGCACCTCGGGACAACGGGACAACAGGGCAGCAAGCCAACAGTTCAATACCTTAACCCGGCATTGAGAATGGACAAGTACGGAGGGGATTCCGGGGACACGATCCCGATTTCCAAACAGCCGGAAATCGGGTCATGTCCCCGGAATCCTCGTTGACCTGTTGCTTAGGGATGGATGATTGAGCCAAATCCTACAAGCGGGGTTTGGCCAAACAAGTTCCCCTTGGCGTAGTACAGAATGGGGAAGTTCGCCGGGTAGACCACGCCACTGGTAGTGCAAGGCCAGTACACTGTCACCGGCACAAACTCCCTCACGCTGATGTACTTGGCCGGAGGTTTGATGTCCGCATTGGGAAGGTTGAAGTACGTGAGGAATGCCGTGGAGAAATCGCCCTTGAGGCGCGCGACAACCCCAATGAAGTACGGCAGGTCCTTCTTCCCGAACTGAGGGTTTTGTCCTGGTGGCAGCGGAATGTTGGTCTGATAACG
>JBEKKG010001047.1:0-2892 GCA_050010835.1 Planctomycetota bacterium | reverse complement strand
CAGGCCGAGGGCGTCACCAGCAACCATATAGTCAGCAAGCTGCTGGAAGCCGTGCCGGCCGACGAGAGGCTCTATGAACCCAAGCACTAGCCCCCGGCGCTATCTCGATCCCGCGCTGATCCAGAAGATCAGCGCCCTGGAATTGGCCGCGCGGCGGGCCGTCGAGGGCGTGCGCGTGGGCATGCACCGCAGCACCTTGAAAGGGTTCAGCACCGAGTTCGCGCAGCACCGGCCCTATATGCCGGGAGACAACATCAAAGACGTGGACTGGCGCGTTTACGGGCGCTCCCAGCGCTACTACGTCAAGCTCTGGGAAGCCGAGACGAACTTCACCGCGCACCTGCTGCTGGACGCCAGTTCGTCCATGCAGTATGCCTCCGGCAAGCTCTCGAAGCTGGATTGCGCCAAGTACCTGGCGGCGGCGCTGGCCTTCTTAATCGTCAAGCAGAACGACTCCGTGGGCCTGGCCGTCTTCGACTCAACCCTGCGCAAGTACGTCGAGCCCAAAAGCTCCACCCAGATCATCGTGGATATCGCCGTGGAACTGGAGGGCACGGGGGTCCAGCCGCGCACGGACGTCGGCGCGATCTTGCACGAGTTCGCGCGGCGCATCAAGCAACGCGGTTTCGTCATTCTGCTCTCGGACCTGCTCGATTCGGTGGACGACTTCCTGCTGGGGCTGGAACACCTGCGCTACCGCGGGCACAACGTGATCGTCTTCCACATCCTCGACCCCTACGAACTGGAGCTGCCGATGCGCGGCGCGTGGAAGTTCAAGAGCCTGGAGGGCAGCGAGGAATTGATCGCGCAACCGCGCCGGATTCGCGACAGCTACCTGGCCGAACTGGACAAGCTGCTCAAACGCATCAAGTCGGCCTGTGACCGCTGCCGCGTCGAGTACGTACTGGTCAACACCGCCAAACCATTGGGAGCGGTGTTGTCGCAATTCCTGGCCGCGCGGTAGAGGTCTCAACGCAAAGGACACAGCGCGCTTTGGAACCGCAGGTGAACGCAGATGGGAAAAGCAATTGGCTGCTCCGAAAAAAACTCGGCAGCGTCCATTCCGTCCATTTCGTCCATTCCGTCCATTTCGTCCACTGTGTCCACATCGTGACTGCGGTGAATGGCTTGGGTTAAGGTCTTTGCAAAATGGTCTGTCTCCAACCGCTACTGTTGTGGGGCCTGGCCGGGATCGGCATTCCCCTTGCCATCCACCTGCTCAGCCGCCATCACACCCCGGTGATGCACTGGGCGGCCATGCAACTGTTGCGGCAGGCCGTCACCACGCGCTCGCGCCGCATCAAGCTGGAAGACGTGTTCTTGCTGCTGCTGCGCTGCCTGGCCATTGCCTGCCTGGCCGTGGCCCTGGCCCGCCCGGTGCTGCCCACTTGGCAAAGCAGCGCCAAAGCAATGAGCGGCAGCGCGCCGGGCACCGTGATCGCGCTGGATTGCTCCTACAGCATGGGCTATCACGCGGGCGTCAGTGCGCGCTTTGATCGGGGCGTCAAGCTGGTGCGCGACGTGCTCCAGAACGCGCCCGCCGGCATGCGCTTGACCGTGCTGCTGCTGGGCCGGCGCCCGCGGCTGCTCTACAAGTCCCTCAATTCCAACCCGGCGGAAGTTTCCGCGCTGCTCGGCAAAACCGAGATCCTGCCCGAGCCGCTGGCGCTGGAGAGCAACCTGGAGGCGGTCCAGGCCGCGCTGCAAGACATGGATGTGCCCGAGCGCGAATGCTATCTGGTCACCGATGCGCAACGGCTGGACTGGGGCGATTTATCGCGGGCGGCCCGCACGTGCCTCAACAGCATCGCCGGCCTGGCCCGGGTGTTTCTCTTGCCCTGCGGCGATGAGGGCCAGGAGAACCTGGCGGTCACCGAGCTGCGTCCGCTTTCAGGCCACCTGATCAAGGGCGAAATGGTGCGCCTGCTCGCGGAAGTCTGGAATTCCGGCAGCCAAACCCAGAACAACGTCAAGGTGCGGCTGGCGCTGGAGGACACCGTGGTGGATGAGAAGACTGTCACGGTCGGCCCGCAACAGACCGTGCCGGTGTTCCTCTATGCCCGGCTCAAGCAGAGCGGGCCGGTGCGCGCCCTGGCCAGCATCTCCGAAGACGCGCTGGCCCTGGACAACACCCGCTGCGCCATCCTGCACGTCCGCGACACCCTGAAGATCCTGTGCGTGGATGGCAGCCTGGGCCTGAGCGGCTTCGCGCCGGACAGCCGTTACCTGGTGGTGGCCTTTTCGCCGGGCAAGGTGAAATCCGCGAGCGCGCGCGGGCTGGAGGTGGAACGTGTCTCCAGGCCGCAGTTCGACAACGTGCGGCTCTTCGATTATCAGGCCGTGGCGCTGGTCAACGTGCCGGAGCTGCCGCCGTCCGCCTTGAACGCGCTGCGCGATTACGTGCTCTGGGGCGGCGGGCTGCTCGTTTTCGCCGGCGAACTGCAGAGTGCCGAACTGCTGAACCGCTCCTTCGGCAAGGCCGGCCTGCTGCCCGGGGAATTGAGCGCGCCCGTGGGCAACGCCGTGAAGCAGGATAGCGCGCTGGCGCTTGAGGTCCTGTCCGGGGACGCGGCTTGGGGCGGCGCGGGGGGCGGCGCGTTGGCGCAGAATCTCCGGGCTTTGCCAAAGGAAATGCTGAGCGAGGCGCTCTTCTACCGGCGTTTTCCCGTCAAGCTGGCTCCCGGCGCGCGCGAAATCCTGCGCTTCGAGAACAATGGCGGCGTGTTGCTGGCTGAGCAGGACGTGGGGCGCGGCAAGGTCCTGTTCTTCAACTGCACCGCTGACGAGCAATGGACGAACCTGCCCAAGACCACGCTCTTCCCCATCCTGCTGCACCAGGCCGTGACTGAGCTGACGCAGCAGGAGTCCGAACGCGCCTTCACGGTGGGCGAG
>JBEKKG010001046.1:0-2893 GCA_050010835.1 Planctomycetota bacterium | reverse complement strand
CTGGCCGCAGGCGGCGCGCCCGTAGTTGAGGTGATGGAGAAAGGCGAGGTGTAAAAATACGTTCCGGCGGGGGTCTTTCCAGGCGCCGAAGCCCGTATCACGCAATTCGCAGAGGTCGGGCCTGCAACTGTCCAAATAAGGACATTGTGTTTGGTCGCATCTTTGACGGTGTTGTCAATGAGGCCCGTGGGGCTCGTGCCCGTGCCCATCTTCACCCAGTGCGTCCCGTCCGCGCTCAATTCGAGCAGCACGGACTTGTACTTCGTCTTGGGGTCAAGCCTGACTGTCTGATTCTGCCCAATGGCGAAAACCTCGCCGCCAAGGGGTGAATCGAAAACAATGGGGACAACGGTTGCAGCCCCCGCCATCCCGCAAGCGAGCAACGAGAAAGCAACGATGCTCACCAGCGACCGAGACAAACTGACACGTGCGCCCACCATGTTCCTGCCCTCCGCGAAAACAGAGCCCCTGACCCCTCAACGGAAACTAAAATCTTGCCCAGTAAGTGCGCTTCTATACAAGCTCCCGCTGAGAAAGCAAGCACTTTTCTCAGGTTTTTTGATTTTTTTTGCAGTAATCCGCGCGACCGATGCGACATATAGAGCCCAAAGCCCAAATTGAACTCACATCCCTAGAAACCACATAGACTTGTACTCTCAAAAATTAACAATTGAAAATTGCAATTTGTGGATCTAAAATGGAGAATTTAGATTGCAAATTGGAAGTTCAGAGACTGTGCGCCATGCGCGCCAAGGCGCGCGGCCTCTAACCCACGTTTCTCACCGGCTCTCTTGTAGCATGGGCGTCCCGCCCATGCGCACGGGCGAGACGCCCGTGCTACGGACTAATGGGGCAGGCCGAAGGCGTAATAGACGAGGCACAACAAGGCCAGGACCACGTTGCCGGCGCTCAGTTCGCGCCCTCGTCCGGCCGCCAGCTTGACGATGGGATAGACCACGAGGCCCGCGGTCAAACCATTGGCGATGTTGTAAGTGAAAAGCATCATAACCACGGTGGTGAAGGCGGGCACCAGCTCCGTGAAATCCTCGGCGTCAATCTTGCGCAGCGAAGCGATCATCAACACGCCCACCGCGATGAGCGCCGGGCCATAGGCGAAACGGAACTGCTGAAGCGAGCCGAAAAGAGGCAGGAAGAACAGGGAACAGGCGAAGAGCAGCGCCGTAATCACGGCCGCCAGTCCCGTGCGCGCGCCTTCGCGGATCCCCGTGGCGGACTCGATGTACGCGCCGCTCGTGCTGGTCCCGACCAGGCCGCTGAAGACGCAGGCCAGCGCGTCCACGAGCATGGGGCGCTCGATCTGTGGGAAGTTGCCGCGCTCGTCCAACATGCCTCCGGCCGACCCCACGCCGACCAAAGTGCCGAGGGTGTCGAGGAAGCTCATCAGGAACAAAGTGAGCAGGACCGGCAGGAAACTCACCTTCAGCACGCCGGCGATGTCCAGTTTCAGCGCCAGAGGAGCCAGGCTGTACTCGCCCACGAAGGGGACGGCCAGCACGCCCTGCGGGGCCTGGCCAAATCCCAGCAGGCCGCCCGCGATGGCCGTAATGACCATGCCAATCAAAATGGCGCCGCGCACGCGGCGGTAGAGGAGCGCGGAGATCAGCAGGAACCCGAAGATGGCCAGCAGGACCTGCGGGTCCCGGATGTTGCCCAGCTTGACCGGCACATCCGGGGCGAGCAGCAAACCGCTGTGCTTGTCCAGCAGCGCGGCCGCCGGCATTCCGGCCACGAAACTGGTGACGATGCCCGTTTCATACAGGCCGATGAAGGCCAGGAACAGGCCGATGCCCGCCCCGAAACTGTGCTTCATGCTGCTGGAGATCGAATTGGCCAGCCAGGCCCGCAGGCCCAGCACGGTAATCACCAGGAAGGCCAGGCCGCTGACGAACACCGTGCCCAGCCGCTGCTGCCAGGTCACGCCCATTGCGGCCAAGCCGAAGGCGATGAACGCGTTCTCACCCATGTAGGGCGCCACGGCAATCGGCCGGTTGGCGAGCAGGCCCATCAACAGGGTCCCGAAGACCGCGGTCAGGATCGTAGCCACAGTGCTCGGCTCAACCGGGATGCCGGCGAATTTAAGAATGGCCGGGTTGACCACGATGATATAGGCCATCGTGACGAACGTAGTGGCGCCGCCGAGCACTTCGACACGGATGCTCGAACCCCGCTCGCGGACGTTGAACAGTCTGTCAAGCAGACTTGAGGCGTTCGTGGTCCCCCTCCCCCTGCCCCCTCCCGCAAGGGGAGGGGGAGGAATCAGTGGGAGCGCCGGCGTCCCGCCGGCCCCTGCCCCCTCCCGCACGGGAGAGGGGAAGCTGCTGCCGGCGGGACGCCGGCGCTCCCAACGCATTACCTGTTTGAAAGAGGCTTGATGGTGGCGGAGACTTTCGTCTTCGAGAGCGCGAACTCAACCGGTATCAGTCCGGAGTAGGCGGTGGTGTCCAGAACAATCGCCGCCTGGATGTAGCGCAGTGTGGCGTCCTGGCCGCCTTCGTCCGGGCGCAACTGTGGGGCAATGCCCGAGGCGGCAAAGCCGCGCGCGGACAGGTTCGGGCCGTAAAGGGTGAACGAGATGACGGCCGTCTGCCCGGTTGTGGCCAGCATCGTGCGGCGCGGGTACGCGATCTTGAACGCCTTGAGCAGGCCCTTCAGGCCGTGGGAGGCCGCCTTGCCCGAGGGGCTCACCGACACCTTGTCCGTGACGCCGCTCAACCCTACCCAGCAGTCGTGCGCATTGACCAGGTTGAACCCCGCGGGCAACTCGAGCGTGCCTTTGAATGCGACACTGTCGGGCTTGCTGGAGTTGAACAGGAACTTGCCGTTGAGGGTGGCGTTGGTGATGGCCAGGCTGGTGGGCGGCGTAAGGAGCGGT
>JBEKKG010001045.1:0-2896 GCA_050010835.1 Planctomycetota bacterium | reverse complement strand
CGGTCAATGATGCGCGCGCAATAGTTGCCGCCTTCGCCGATGGCGGCGAGGTGCAGGTTGTCGCTGTCATCGAGCGGCCATTCGATGCGCAGTTCGTCAATCGCCACCGGCTCCTTCGCCGGCGCGAAGGCCAGCGTCAACTCGATGAGGCCGTCCTGCTCCATCCAGCCGGCGGTCTGGAACTTGACGCCCGCGGCTTCGACGGGCTTGCCTTCGAAGCGCACGCGCCAGTCTTTGCGGTCTTTCGTCTTCAGCTTGTTCGCTGCCGCAACGACGTGCTCCTGCCCGGCGACCTTGACTACCAAACGCGCGGGGGCCGTGAGCACCTCGCCGCCGTTCGATAGGATTCGCGCCGGCAGGCCCAGGCCGTCGAGGAAGTACGTGCGCCGCGTGCAGTGCAGCGCCAGCGCCTTCGTTTCCCCGTCGCTGAGCTTCTCCTCCTTCGCTTGCAGCGCTTCAAACGGCGGCAGCACGCGCTCCGTGTCGCCGATCTTATTGCCCCACCAATCGGGGAACTCCTTGGCCTCGTCCTTCTTTTCGAGCGCGATATCCTGCCGCGTCGCCAGCGGCTTGCCGGCGGCGTCAACGAGGTCCAGCTTCAGCGCGTACTTGCCGGACTTGAGCTCCGGCATTTCGAGCAGGTCCACGTACTTGTAGTTCACCAGCCGCGTGATGCGGCCTTGAGTGACGGTTTTCCCATCCCGCGCCAGCTCATAAGCCAGCCCGGCGGTCTTGGAACCGTCGGGAATCTTCGCATCGAGCGTGTCGCCGGAGAGGAAGAGCAGGTTCTTCACCGGGTTGTATTTCAATTCGTAGTCGAAGACCACGTCGCGCGGCACGGCTTTCAGGTAGGATTTGTCCGAGGCCGCGAAGCCGAGATGGTATGAGTAGACCGGCGGCGCGTCAGGCTGGCCATCGAGCGTCACTTCGCAGTCGTAGACGCAGCAGCGCTCGACTTTATTGTCCGTGCTCTTGAACGTCAGATCGGGGAATTGCTTGCTTACGTCCAGCCGCATCGAACCGTGTGCAGGAATCGTGAGCGCCTGCTGCTCGTTCAGAACATCGGCGGGATTGGCCGGACGCTTCCGCGCGTCGCGCCCGTCGCCTTGCTGAATGCGCACCTTGGCGGTGACCTTCACCGGCTGGTCCGCGGGATTGCAGATGACGGATTTAAGATCAAGGCGCTTGTCGTGCAGCCCGCTGAGCTGCTCGACCTGCACGTAGGGCTGGTCCTGCGTCAGGATGGTGCGCGGGAAGCCGAGGTGTTCGAGGTGGCCGGACGCGGAAGGGACATCCAGCCACTGCCACGCGGGGTTCTTCAGGTCCGCGGCGAGCAGGATGTCGAGCTTGTCGCCGGCTTTCTGTGCGGCCGGCAGCAGCAGATCGTCGAGGTCCGCCGCGAGCTCCATGTCCCACCATTGCTTGCCACCTTCCTCGTAGACGCGGCTGGCGATCTTCATGTCGGGACGCCAGTTGAAAAGGTTTTGGCCGATGGACGGATAGAGCCGCATGTATTCGCCGCTGCACAGCGAATTGAGGACGATCTTGAGGTAGCTGCTGACTTCATCCGGTTTCTTGTTGCGGTCGTGCAGGAAGATGCCGAATTCATAGGAATCGTCGTGGACGACGCCCGTCATGTATCTCTCGCGTTTGCTGCGGTAGAGGCGATGGCCGGGCAGGATGTCCGAGCGCGCGGCGATGTAGAGGTGCTTCGCGTCCCACGCCACCCAGAACGAGACGGGGCGGTCGCGGTAGTCCATGGAGCCTGTCCAGATCATGCCCATGACCTTGACCGCCTCGCGCCATTCTTCCGGCTCGATCTTTCCGTCAATCGTCGGCGGCTTGCTCATCCGCGGCACGTTGAAGCGCGGGATGAACTCCTCGTCGAACTGCAGCTTCGCTCCCGCCCACGCGGAACTTGCCGCAACGGACGCCAGCACCAGCCCAACCCAAGCAGCACACCGCATGAACGCACCCCCTCGCAAAGAAACTCAAAACTCGAAATCCGAAACTCGAAAGAAACACCAAGCCCGAAAACGCAAAGCCGCGCTGTGTCCTCAATTTGGCGATTTCTTCTGTGGCGGCCATGCAAGTCCTCCGCAACCTCTACGGCGAATAGTCCAGGCCAACACCCAAGGTTCCAGATATGTTCCATTCCTCTAAGTCCTTAAAATACTGTCCTTTTAGGGATAGATTCAAGATATAATAGGGATCGTTTCAAGATATAATAGGGATCGTTTCGAGATATAATAGGGATCGAATCAAGATATATTGTGGATAGTATCAGGAGAAGATAACGATATAATAAAGAGGTCATAACGATATAATAAACGGGCATAGGCATTGAGGCACGAAGACACAGACAAAGGGTTTTGGATTGTTGATTCTTGAAAAACATAAAATCTTCCGCTCTCTGTGCTGCTGTGGTTCCCGTTCAACCCAATCCCGACAAGCCGGGACAACACCGGGCAGGGTCATCCCGTCGTCAAAACAACATCCCCCTATAATACATACGAGTGCGGCGCATCGTTGTCAAGGACAAAATCAAAAAATCTTTGGGGTACGGCGCCTTGCCACCGCACTCCAGAGGCAGGCTGGAAAGCCTGCCCTACTGCGCCGGATTCACCGGCCCTGCGGCTGGGCCACGAGTTTCTGAAAACGCGGGTCGTCGCGCAAGACTTTCATCTCCGGGTAATCCTTCAGCAGCACACACTGGCCGAGGCCCTTTTCAAAGCCGCGCTCCAGTTCCTGGATGGCCAGTGTGATGTCGCTGTTGCGCGCGGCCTCGCCTTCAGGCCCCGGCGGGCGGCTTTCGGCGCGCATGCAGTAGACCTGCGCGAGGCGGTAGTAGCGCCAGCGGCACCAGGGGCTGGCCTGGATGGCGGCCGTGCAGTCG
>JBEKKG010001044.1:0-2897 GCA_050010835.1 Planctomycetota bacterium | reverse complement strand
CTCGATTTCCCGCATGTCTTCGCCATTGGCCGGCAGGGCATCGCCAAGCTCCAGATGGAGGATGAAGGCCGCGACCTGCGCCCGCTCTTTGAGCTTATCCTGACGCACATTCCGCCGCCGCGCGGGGACGAAACGCTGCCGCTGAAGGTCCAGGTGGCGAACATTGATTACAACGACTACGTGGGCCGCATCGCCATCGGCCGCATCTGCCAGGGCACCGTGCGCGCCGGGCAGACTTACACCATGATCAGCCAGGACGGGCGCCGGCGCGTGGAGCGCGTGCGCACGCTGGAAATCCACGAGGGCCTGGGGCGCAAGGAAGTCGCGTCCGCGCCGGCCGGCGAGATCATCGCCATTTCCGGCTTCGAGGAAGTGCACATCGGCGACACGCTGGCCGAGGGCGAAGACCCCGCGCCGCTCCCGCCCGTGCCGATTGACGAGCCGACGCTGGCCATGATGTTCCTGGCCAACAACAGCCCCTTCAGCGGCCAGGAGGGGCGCTACGTCACCAGCCGGCAGTTGAAGGACCGCCTGGAGAAGGAAGCCTTGCGCAACGTGGCGATGCGGCTGGAATACACCGACGCGCCGGACGTCTTCAAGGTCTCCGGCCGCGGCCTGCTGCACCTCGGCGTGCTCATCGAGAACATGCGGCGCGAAGGCTATGAGGTCCAGATCAGCAAGCCGCACGTGATCACCAAGGAAGTCAACGGCCAGGTGCACGAACCGCTCGAAAGCATCACCGTGGACGTGCCCGAGGACTTCCTCGGCAAGGTGATCGAGCTGCTCGGCTCGCGCCGCTGCGTGCTGGAGAACATGAGCCAGCACGCGGGGCACTGCCATCTGGAATTCAAAGGCCCCAGCCGCGGACTCATCGGCCTGCGCAACCGGCTGCTGACGACCACGCGCGGCGAGGCCGTCCTGCACCACAGCTTCCTCGAATACGGCGAGTACCGCGGCCCGTTGCCGGGGCGCTCCACGGGCGTGCAGGTCGCCAGCGACAGCGGCCAGGTTACGGGCTACGCGCTGCAGAACCTGCAGGACCGCGGCGAGTTCTTCGTCGAGCCGGGAGAAATGGTCTACCAGGGCCAGGTGGCCGGCGAGCGTGGCCAGGACAACGACATCGCCGTGAACGTGGCCAAGGCCAAGCACCTCACCAACATGCGCACTTCCAACAAGGAAGCCACCGTCACCCTGAAGGCCAAGCGTGTTTTCACTCTCGAAGAGGCGCTTGAATACATCGAGGACGACGAACTCGTCGAGGTCACGCCCAAATCCATCCGCCTGCGCAAGCGCGTCCTGCAAGAGAAGACGCGCCTGCGGGAAGGACGCCAGGCCCGGGAACGGGCCGCGGAAGTCGGGGCGGGCAAGTGACAGGCGTGGCCAATAAGCAAGAGCCCTCCCCCTGCCCCCAGGAAAGGGGGGATTGCAGACAGAGATAAGTGGAGAGTCCTGCAACTTCCAATACTCTAAGTCCATAAAATACTGGCTTCTTAGGGATAGATTCAAGATATATTGTGGATTGATTCAAGATATAATCCGGATAGAATAGGGTGCGAATCAAGATATAATCAGGGGCGATTAACGATATAATCAAGAGCTATTTCGGCTGCCTGAGAGCTCACCGTTGTTTCTATTCGGTTATCAAAGAGCCACCTACAACTACAACGAACCATCAGCCACAGAGGACACAGAGACCCAGAGAAAGAGTTTGGGATTCTGAATCCTGAAAAAGCATAAATGCCTCAGCCTCTCCCTGTCTCCGTGTCCCCGTGTCCCTGCGTCCCCGCGTCTCCGCGTCTCCCCACTTCTGTGTCTCTGGGGCTGCCCTTCAATCCCAAGTCCCAAATCCCAAATCCCCAACCGAGCAGACCATCCCTTCTCAAAACAACATACCCCTATAGTATAATACGATTGCGGCGCATGGTTGTCAAGATCAGAATTAAAAGAATCTGGCTGTTGCGAGTGTAACAGGCGACGGCACAAGGAGTTGCGAAAAACGAAAAATCCGGCGCGGGAAACACTATCCAAGCGGGCTCACGGGTCGCTGGGCCGCTACAACCCTCTTTCTCTCTCGACCTAGCGGTGGCCTGTCCCTGTATTTCCGTCCCTGTATTTCCTGTATTTCCTGTCCCTGTATTTCCGTAGCTTACGGCACCTCCCGAAAGCATTTGACAACATCTAAAGGCAGGGGTATGATTGCCAGCAGTTTGTGAAAGATCTCATTTGTCGGGTGGTGGGGCCTGTATGTTCGCGTGGCGCTTAGTCCCTGAGGGGGCTTGGGAAGTTTCATCGGCCCATCGCCGCCATGAACTCGGCTACCAGTCACCGCTCATTGTCCACACCAATATAGTCATACAGCGCGTGCGCCAGTTGGCGCTGGAGGATTCCTTGCCAGAGAAGCAGCAAGAATCGTTGTGGCTCGCCGCCTTATGGCACGACTTCGGCAAGTCCGCGCGCAACTGGCAGGACTCCCGGACCACGCGCGAGCCTTGGGCGGACGGCGATGTCTTGCCGCGGCACGAAATTATCTCGGCGGCTTGTTTGCTGGCATCTTTCCCGCAGCTTAGCTGTCCTGCTGAAGTCATCGCCCGCCACCATGTGGAAAAGACGCCCGACCATTTTGCAGGAGCGTGGCTTCCACGCCTTGATGAAGATTATGTCGCGCTGGTTTTGGGTCCTATGCGCGAGGCAGGTTGGAGAAGCGCGCGAACCGTGTCAACCAATTCTTTTCGAGCCGCTTTGCGGCAGCTCGCAGGCTCCGTGTTGGCCGAGCCAACCTCGGAGTGCGCGGCGCTGTTGGGCCTGCTCATCAAGGCAGATTCGGCCTCTACTTTTGCGGAACAGCGCAATCCTGCCTTGGAGGTGTGAGCTGTGGCAAGGGAGCAAAAGGAAAGCCG
>JBEKKG010001043.1:0-2897 GCA_050010835.1 Planctomycetota bacterium | reverse complement strand
TGTAGCCCTCAGCGTTGCCGGGCGCCAGGTCTATGGCCTGCTGGAAGATCTCCGCGGCTTCAGTCAAGTTGCCCTCGGCGAACTGGTCCATGCCGCGTTCCACCAGCGGCACAGGGTCGCGGGCCTGGGCCGCGCCCTCCGCGGGGCGAGGCGCCGGTTGGCCCGGCGAGGCGGGGGCTGGCCCCGCGCTGGCCAGAGGTGGCGGCTGCACGGCCTGCGGCGGCGCCTCTTGCGGGGGCGATGCTGCCGGCTCGGCCAGGGGGGCCGCCGGCGCCGTGGGCGCGGGCGGCTGCCCACCAGCCGTCCCCGTGGCGGCCTCCAGGCCGGACACCAGCTCGCCCATCGGCCATGCCGCTGGGCCTGGGGCGGGCGCGGGTTCCTGTGGCGCTGGAGGCTGCAGCGGCGGTGCGGAGGGCAGGGGCGCTGCGGACGGCAGCGCAGGCCCCTGCGGCAGCGCAGGCCCCGGCGGCAGCGGTGCTGAGGCGGGTGGTTCTGCTGCCACTGTCAGCGTGGGCGACGAATCGGCAGCCTGCGCGAACGGCAAGCTGGATGCCGACGCGGCAGGCTGTTCGTTCCCGCCCGAGACACTGGCGATCCAGGCCCGGATCCGCGGGGCCTCCGCCACGTCAGGCTGCAGTTCCAGAAAACGTGTGTAGGCGGAGGCGGCTTCCTCCTGGCGTTGCATCCGGCGCAGCACAAAGCCGAGGTTCTCGTAGGCTGCGGCATAAGCGGGGTCGCAGCGGATGGCTTCACGCAACTCAGCCTCGGCCTCGGCATACCGTTCCAGGTCAATCAGCACCATGCCCAGATTGTAGTAGCCCTGGCCGAAGCCGGGGTCGGCCTGAATGCAGTGTTGGAACTCCGCCAGCGCCTCCGCGGTCTCCTGGCGGTCATAGTGGTTCAAGCCGCGCTGCAAGCACTGCTCGGCCAAGGCGCGGTCCCCGCCCCCGGCCTGGGCCGGGTCCGCAGAAGGTGGCGGGGGCTGCCCCCCGGGGTCATTGGCAAGAGGTTGTTCGGCCATAGGCGGCATCCCACAAATCGAGTTTGGTCAACTTTCCCCGCGCCCAGCTTCCGGAGACAGGTGCTCGCGCGAAGCCAGCCAGGCCGCCAAGCCCGGCAGCTTGGCCAAAGTACACGCCGCCTGAGCCGCGGTCGCCAGCACCCAGCCGTTCGGGACGCAGGCGATGTGCTGAAAGATCACATTGTAAAGAACCTGCCCGAAGCCAACGGCCTGGCACGGGAAGAAGGAGCAGATGAAGTTGGAGATGAGCCAGGCCACCAGGAACTGCCCGAGGGCCGGCTGCTCGCCCAGCCCCCTCATGCCCAACACCAGGAAGTACCCCGCCCCGATGCCCACCAAGTGGACCAGGAGCGACATGCCCAAGCCCAGCAGCAGCGTGAAGGGACGGTCGCGGTACTTCTGAAGCGAGAAGAAGGCGCGATCGAAGATCGAGCCCAGCGGCATCTTGTGCATGGCAAATTGGAGGGGCGCACAGGAATAGACCTTCTTTGAGAGCAACATGGCTGTCCCAACATACAAGAACGCTGCCGCCAGGAACAGCCATTTCAAATGCGGCTGAACTTCCTCATTGGCCGACAGCTCCCGGATATGCCAAAGCGCCACCACGAGCGTAAGGGTCAGCAAGCCCAACAGGCCCAACAGCCGGTCCAGCACCAGAACGCTCACCGTCTCCACGCGCTGGCCGCGCGGGGTGGCGCGCGCCAGGTATACGGCCTTGACGGCGTCCCCGCCGACTGAAGTGATCCCGATGGGATCGAAGAACGCGCCCAGGTAGCACAGCCGCAGCACAGTAAGGTAGCTTAGTTTCACCCCTTGGGCCGCCAGCAGGAACCGCAGGCGCTGCGAGCCGATGAGTATCTGAGTGGAATAGGCGGCAATGGCCAGACCCAGGAAAGCAGGGGATTTGAGGAAAACTCTTTTCAGTGTCTCCTTGGCATCCTCGTCCAGCTTCGTGGCCAGGACATAATAGAGCAGGCCTGCGGCCAGGAGGACCTTCAGGGCGGGCACGATCCAGCGCCAGAAGACCGGGGGCGGCGCGGCTGGCTCTCCGGAATCCCGTGTGGAAAGGGGCGCGGGAGCGGCTTCAGGGCCTGTGAGTGGGGTGGGGGAATCCATGGCGCGCAGCAGCGTTAGCGTCCCTTGACTCGCGGATCAACCGGACCTCGGCTTTGTACACGGTCTCCGGCCCCCGGCGGCGGACCAAAGCTCTGGGCGGCCACGTTAACGCCATGATGCATTTCCATAAGCGCTTCCAGGCCGACCATGCGCAGCAGGGCTTTGAGTTTCTCGCTGGCGTTGGCCAGCTTCATGACTGCCACGTTCTCGTAGCATAGCACATGGACGGCCACGAGCGTGCCAATCTGCAGGCTGTGGACCTGCTCGAGCAGCGACAGGTCCACAACGAATTTGAGCTCACCTTCCTCCTTGATCAGTTCCTCAACCGCACGCGTGGTGCACAGCGCATCCTCAAGATCCTCCTCGGTGGGAGTAAGCACGACGACGCCCTTGTCTTTCCTGATCTCCACGCTGGTCTCCGTACCGCAATGCCCTCTGCGCGCCTCCGCGTTCTCCGCGTTGAGAACTCCGGGTTAGAACGCTGTCCCGGTTACTTTAACAGGATGTCCGCGCGTTTGCAGGTCTTCTCTCCGGATCGCACCGCCACAACCGGCCAGGATTTAGTGGGCGCTGACAGGAACTCAATCCCGCCGGCGCACGCCAGAATCGTGTCCTCGCTCTTGGTGCCGCAGATGGACGGGTTCCAGGCGAAGGCTTGGTTCTCCAGCACCTGCCGCTCGTCTTGTGGCGTCCCCAGGTAGCTGCGGCCCTGGTAGCCAGTGGGGCCGCCTTGGTGGTGAATGGGGCTGTCGATCATATG
>JBEKKG010001042.1:0-2902 GCA_050010835.1 Planctomycetota bacterium | reverse complement strand
AAGGTCCTCATCCACGAGGGCGTCTACCGCGAGTGCGTCCGCCCCAGGCGCGGCGGCGACGGGCCGGAGAGCATGATCGCCTACCAGGCCGCGGACGGCGAGAAGGCCGTCGTGAGCGGAGCGGTGTCCTGGCGCCCCCGCTGCCTGCCGAGTTCCGGCTGGGGGCCGCCCGAGGCCGCGAAGAACGTCTGGATGGCCGACCTGCCGGCGGAGGCGTTCGCGGGCTACAATCCTTTCCTGGCCCGCAACATCCACGAGGAGTTCGTCATCTACCGGAACCTTGAGGACGTCCCCAAGTACATGCTGCGGCGGGGCATGGTCTTTGTGGATGGCCAGCCGCTCAAGCAGGTCTACCGCTTCGCCGAACTCGCCGGACAAACCGGCGTCTTCTGGGTGGAGGAACCCGGCCTGCGCATCCACTTCCGGCTTCCAGAAGACGCCAAGCCGCAAGAGGCGGCGTTCGAGGTCACCGCGCGGGAGCAGGTCTTCGCGCCGCAAGAACGCGGCCTGGGCTACATTCGCGTGAGCGGGCTGAGCTTCGAGCGCGCGGCGGACGGCGTGCCTGTGCCGCAGCGCGCGCTGCTCAGCACCAGCCGCGGCCATCACTGGATCATCGAGAAGAACCGCATCCAGTGGGCCAACGCCTGCGGCCTGGACGTGGGCAGCCAGGACTGGAAGGCCGCCCCGCCGCCGCAGTTCGGCCGGCACGTCATCCGCGGCAACCACGTGAGCAATTGCGGCGTCTGCGGCATCGCGGGCTGCACTTACGTTGACCAGACCCTGGTCGAGGACAACGTAATCGAGCGCGTCGGCGGCCTGGACATCGAGCGCATGTGGGAGGTCGCCGGACTGAAGTTCCACGTGGCCAAGAGCGTCCTGATCCGGCGCAACGTTTTCCGCGGCCTCCACCGCGCCTCCGGCATCTGGCTCGACTACCTCAACGAGAACTGCCGCGTGACCGGCAACCTGTTCTGCAACCTCTCCACCTGCGCCGGCGCGCTGTACCTGGAGGTGAGCCACAAACCCAACCTGCTCGACCACAATTGTTTCTGGGACATCCGGCCCTCTGGCGAGAAGCCCGGCGGGCCGAAGGACGGCGTGGCGCTGTGCGCCGACAGTTGCGACCACACCGTCGTCGCGCACAACTTCTTCGGGAACGTCCACACGCTGGCGGTTTCCGTGAACAACTTGCAGAAAGACAGAGTGGTGGACGGGCGCAAGGGCGAATGCCGCGGCAACACGGTGCTCAATAACATCTTCACCGGCTGCCCGCGGCGCATCTACCTCGGCCGCAACGAGGACAACGTCTGCGACGGCAACCTCTTTGACGCGAGCGACAAGGACGGCAGCTTCGATGTCCAGACGCCGGCGCCCAATCCCAAGCCGCTCCTGGAAGCCTGGCAACAAACCTTTGGCCAGGACAAGCGCTCCGTGGAGGCGCCCATGAAAGCTGTATTCAGCCCAAGCGAGGGGCAGTTGAACTTTTCTTGCGAGAAAGCCCCTGAGATCTGCGTGCCCGTGCCCCAGTTGGGGGATAAGGCGCCCCCGGCCGGCCCCGGCCCGTTCGGGCCGGAAGCGTGGAAGCTGCTGCGCGAAGGCAAGCCGGTTGTCTTGTCGTTGCCCGTGCGGAATTGAAAATTAAAAAATGGAAATCCCTACTGCCGGGGTGCACAACCGGACTTGTGCCACGGATGTGGCCGCGCCGGCTGTTTGGCGCGGCCTCATCCGTGCCAGCCGCGGGTAGCACGGATAAGCCGCCGCGTTGCGGCGGCATATCCGTGGCACAAGTCCGGTGATGCACACCTACTTCCGTAACTGGATGGGCTTCTTGCCTGGCGGCGCCGGAGTGAACATATCCGCGCGGGTCAGACCCAGGGTCTTGATCATCTCCACACAGTAGTCCAGCTTGCCCACGTTCGGGCCGCGGATGTTGGAGCCGAACGAAAACTTCACGCCGGCGGCCTTAGCCAGCTTGAGGAACGGCAGGCGCGGCACGCAGTACTGCGAGTTGATCTCGATGGCCACGTTGTACTTCAGCGCGGCATCTATGATCTTCTTGTTGCGCGCCTCGGTCCACAGCGCGTCGTAGTCCTTGGCGAGCGCTTCGGGCATCCAGGTTGGATTGGCGAGAATATCGAGCGGCTCCAGCGCCATGACTTCGGCGTGAAATTCGGCATAGCGGTCCATGAACTCCTGCGGTTCGCCGACTGCGAAGCCCTTCTCCCACATCTTGAGCCGCGCGCCGCCCGGGCCGCGGATGGTCATGGCGTCGGAGAGGACGTAATCGAGCTGAGCCACCGCCTCCTTGGAGAAGCACGTCATCCAGTCCAGGTATTCGGCCTGGACGCCCTTGTATACGGGCTTCCCTTCCAGCGAGGCGATGTAGCCTTTCAGTTCCTCGTCGTTGCTGTAGATGATCGGGTATTTGTTCTCCTTCAGGCCCGCGTGCTCGACAATGCCGAACTTGACGCCGCGCGCTTTGGAGATTTCCAGCAGTTTCTCCACCGTCGTGCCGTCGCGGTGGACGTGGAAATCCACCAAAGGCACGTCGGTGCCCGGAGCCGTGGGCACATCCTCCGCGCCCCGAGCCGTGCCGCTCAGCGCGGAGACGGCGCCGGCAGCCCCGGCGGCGGCTGAGGCGCCTGCAATGAACTTACGGCGGCTGATTTTTCTGCCCATCGTCTGCCCTCCAGAAAGCTAAAATCCCAACCCGCCTTACTGACCACAGAGACCCAGAGAACAGATGCTAACAGAAAGTGCGCAACAGGAAAACTATAAGATCACTCTGCGCCTCTGCGGGGTGCATGTCAGTAAATGCGTGGCCCAGAGCGTACCGCGGGCGTCCCGCCCGCCTTCGTCCTCGCGCCCTGCCAGCCTGCCACGAGCGGGCGGGACGCCCGCG
>JBEKKG010001041.1:0-2903 GCA_050010835.1 Planctomycetota bacterium | reverse complement strand
AGCGGCTCTCAATCAGGGCGTAGCCAACGAAGAAGACCGTCAGCGAGCAGTAATAGAAAACCAGGGCGCGCTTCTCGCCGGCGCGGTCAATCCAGCGGCCCAAGCGCGGCGCGACCAGATAGCCCAGCGCCTGGATCACGATGGACAACTCCAGCATCGTGGGCAGCGGAGTCTGGTAGCGTTTGACCAGCAGATAGCCGGCGAAGGCGATGCAGATTTGTTTGCGCCAGCCTTCCAGGAAGCACAACAAGTAGTACAACCCATATTTGCGGCGAAAGATGAGGCGCGGCCGCTCGGCTTTCATCTGGTACGGAATCCCGAGACAGGAGACGCCCCCGAGCACCGCCGCGGCCCCGGCCAGCAGATACAAATGCCGTATGGAAACCTTCATTGAGACGAGCGCCAAGGCCACGAGCAGCGCCAGCGCTGAACCCGCACTGCCCGCGGCCTGCATCTGGCCCAGGCGCCGGCCTGCCCGGCCCGGCTCCGCGAGCGCCAGGGTCATCGAGTTCGGCAGCGGCATCCACACATGCAGCCCTTGGCTCCAGAACAGGCTGGCGCAGATAAGCCACCCGTACTCTGTCTGCGGCACGTAAGCGTAGGCCCCCAGCCCAATCCCCAGCATGGCCAGCATGGCCGCAGCGATGAGCGGCTCGGCAAGCCAAGTCAGGACCGCCAGGACGCCGAGCGCCATGATCCCGCAGGTTTCGCGGCAAGCTTCGAGCACTCCCTGCTGCGCGGGGGATAGTTTCATCACGTCGGCGACGAAGTTGGAATTGAGGCCCATTTGCAGGGCCATGGTGAACCCCACAGCCGCGCACGCCACGGCCAGAAAGAACAACCCGCGCTTGCGATGCTCCGCTACTTTAGTTGTTTCCAGCGCGGGCAGAGCGCATTCCTCGGTTTCAAGCTGCATTGGTCATCCAGGCTATTCACCACAGAGACACAGAGACACAGAAAAGAGATTTTCAATTCCGCAGTTCTCTGTGTTTCTGTGTCTCTGTGTCTCTGTGGTGAATTGCAAAGCCTATATCACCTCCAGCGCGTCGCGGTTGCCCAGCTTGGGGAACGGGGCATGCGGCTCCGCCTGATACCAGTAGGCCACGGAGGCGATGTCGTCCTGCAAAGGCAGGTAGCGGCCCTCGCTGCGCCAGCCAATCGCCTGCATCGTCACCTTGAGTTCCTTGGCAAAACGGATCGGGTCCAGGATGTGGAAGCGATACAGCCCATGCCGGTTGCCGGCCTTGCCGTCGCAGGAGCCGAGGGGGTAGCCCAGGAACGGCGCGGAGAAATTGCTCCCGAACCCCCAGGCGCCGCCGAAGTAGTCCTCCGTCCCCGTGCCGCAGATGGTGGGGAACTCGGCGTCGCCATCGAGGAAGACTTTGATCTCGCCTTCGCCCCACCAGCCGGTGGAGTTCTGCTGCCAGGCCAGGTACGTGCCGGTGTACTGCCCCTGGCCTCTCACGCCGTCGAGGATCGTATAATCCTCCGCGTAAGCCAACGGATTGGAGCGGCGGAATTGCGCATGGAAATAAGCGTCGTCCGGCTCGATGCCGGTCTGCGCGAAATTTATCGCGTAGAAAAAACCGCCTTGGTCTTCGGGGGCGCGGTTCTCGACGGTGATGCGCGCGTGTTTGCGGAAGGGCATGGGAAAGAAGCAGTTGAACCCGCCCGCGGGGTTGACGTTGATCGGCAGCGCCAGGATGTTGCAGCGCGTCTTCCAGCCGTTGCAGAAGAAATCGCCGACGGGCGCTTCCACGCTCGGGGTTTCCTCGCCGTCCCAGTACATGCGCAGCACCAGGTCGCGGTAGCGTTTGGGGTCCACCGTGATCCAGATATGCTGGATCACGCCGGGGCCGTCCACGTCCATGAGCAACGCGGTCTGGCCCGCGGGCACAGTGATGCAGGGCCGCACTTTCCATTTGCGCCCCAGGTCGCGGGCGCATTTGTTCGGCCCGTCCCATTTCTGCCCGAGCCTGGCGACTTCCTTCTGGGGCGCGGCGCTGACTTCGGCCCTGCCCCCCTTGCCCTTTTCGCCGTAGACGTTCTCCGCGGTGATGGAGCGCGTCTGAGCGTTGGAGAGCTTCATGATGTTGCCCAGGTCCATGTGCGCGCCGTTGAAAGCCATTGTGTTCTCCGTGTAGCGCAGGCTTCCAGCCTGCATTCCCTCGCGTACCAAACCAAAGTCCACGAGCAGGCAAGATGCCTGCGCTACACTTTCTACATCACTTTCACCTTGGGGCGCAAGCCGAATTTGGCAATGCGGCTGCGCAGCGTATTGCGGGTGATGCCCAGCAGCTTGGCGGTGCGGAGTTGGTTGCCATTCAGTTTTTCCAAAGCGCGCCCGATCAACAGGCGCTCCAATTCCTCGATCAGGTTCGCCTTGCCGCTGTTGAGCAGCCGCTCCACCAGGACCTCCAAGTTGCCCTCCGCGGCCAGCGGCAGCGCCGCGAGCGCCGGCTCCGCCGGGCGGCCGCTCGCGGGGCGAGGCTGCGCTTCAGGGCGCGCGGCCGGTTCCGGGCCGAACTCGAGGTGGTCCAGATTGATGGTGCTGCCGTTGCACAGCACCATGGCGCGGCGGATCACGTTCTCCAGTTGCCGCACGTTGCCGGGCCAATCGAAGGCCACGAGCGCTTCCAGGGCCTTGGAGGAGACGCTTTCCGCCTCGCTGACCAGCGCCTCGCGGTGGCGCTCCAGCAGGTAGGCCACGATATCCGGAATGTCGGGCTTGCGGTCGCGCAGCGGCGGCAGCGTGATTTCCAGCACGCGCAAGCGGTAGTAGAGGTCCTCCCGGAACCTGCCCTCCTTGATGAGGTTCTCGAGATTCTGGTGCGTGGCGGCCAGGACGCGCACGTCCACTTTGATCGTCTCGGTGCCGCCGACGCGCTCAAAGGTATTGCTTT
>JBEKKG010001040.1:0-2913 GCA_050010835.1 Planctomycetota bacterium | reverse complement strand
GATCTGAGGAAGTTGCCATGCCGCAACCGGAGTGGGAGGCCCTGGAGTGCGCGGTCCGTGACCTCACGAACCGCGTGGCGTATCTCGAACAGCGCATCGGCCTGAGCGCCCCCGCGGCACCGACGGCGAGCGTGCCCGAGATTCCCGCGAACCATCCGCTTGCCCAGATGCCCGCCATACTGCCGATTGCAGGAAGGGCGCTACTGGGGCTGGCCGGCGCCTACCTGCTGCGCGCCCTGACCGAATCCGGCACCCTCCCCGCGAGGGTGGGAATTGCCACCGGGATCGCCTATGCTCTGCTGTGGCTCGTCTGGGCCGCTCGAACTCCGGCCTCGGAGCGGCTGAAGACCGCGCTGGACAGTCTGACCGCCGTCCTGGTGCTCTGTCCCTTGCTTTGGGAGGCGACCGTACGTTTCCACGCGATTGACCCCCGGATGGCCGCGGCCGTCCTGCTGCTCTTCGCCGTTTTCGGCATGGCGATTTCCTGGCGCAAGAGCCTGCTGATCGTTTCCACGTTCGCCACCCTGGCCGCTCTGGGAACCGCCGCCGCTCTGTTGCTGGCCACGCATGACGTTCTGCCGTTCACGTACCTGTTTCTCGCCGTGGCCGCGGCCATCGAAGCTTCCGCCTGCCTGGAACACTGGTTGAGCGAGCGCTGGCTGGGGGCCACCGCCGCGGATCTTTCAGTGCTGCTGGCCACCTGGCTGGTGACGAATGCGCGAGGCCTGCCCGAAGGTTACGCAGCCATTCCCCATCCGTGGCTGCTCACCGCGCAAGTGGTGCTGCTCATGATTTACCTCTCCAGCACGATCGTCCGGACGCTGTTTCGGGGCTTCTCATTCACCGCCTTTGAGACGGCTCAATGCGCGGTGGCCTTCGCCGTCAGTCTCAGCGGCGGCCTGCAAATGGCGCCGGTGATGGCCGTGGTCATGCTGGTCTGCGGAGCGGCCTGCTACATCGTGTCTTTTGTTCTTTTGGAGCGGCAAGGCACTTCCAGCCGCAACTTTTTCACTTATTCCACCTTCGGGATTCTGCTGGCGTTGGCGGGCAGTCGAATCCTGCTCTCCAGCGGGACGGCGGCCTGGGTCTGGTTCGTCCTGGCGATAGCCTGCATCTGGGCGGGCGGCTCTTTCGGCCGGCTGACGCTCGAAGTACATGGGGGAATCTACCTGCTGTTGGCGCTGGTCGCGTCGGGTGCAGTTCAGGAAGCGGCGAGCCTGCTGTTGGGCTCGGCATCGTGGCCGGGCGAGCGGCAGGTAGCCTTGTGGACCGGTCTGGCGGCCAACGCCGTCGCCTACGCCCTGGTGATGCATTACGGCCGCGAGGGCCGTCTTTCGTGGAACATGCGGGCCTTCCGCATTGCGATTGCCGCCAGTTTTGTCTGGCTGGTATCCGGAATCGCGGCCGGCATTCTGACCGGGGCCTATCACCTCGTGTTCGGAGACGGCGCCAGCCATGCGTATTGTGCCACGCTGCGCACGGGCGTCCTGGCGGCCCTTTCCCTCCTGCTCGCCTGGGCGGGCTCGCGCTGGAACCGCTGGGAGTTGTCTTGCCTGATGTACCCGGCCATGCTCCTGGGTGGCTATCGCCTGGTGGCGCAAGACCTTCAGCAGGGCCATACGGGAGCGCTTTTCCTGTCTCTCCTGCTTTATGGCGCGGTGCTGACCGCCTTGCCGGCCGCCAGCCAGCCGAGGCCAAAATAACCGACGCGGATTTCATTTCCGGATGCGGAGTCGCGACCCGAGCCCTCATTCGATCGGCACCGTAACCGCGAGGCTGGCGCACCTTGCGCGTAGGATTCTTACTTCTTGGTAACGCCGGCGGTCTTGCCGCCGGTGCCCTCGTGTCTTCCACGAGCCCGGAAAAAGGCACCGGCGGCAAGGCAAAGACCGCCGGCGTTACCGGAGCCTCTAGCGCGCTTCCGGTTTGACGGCGTAATAGCCTTTGCGCACCTGGGCTTTCAGGTCCTTGTTCGCCATGCGGACTTCCAGCTTGCGATAGCTGCCGTCCCGCTTCTCGTTGGTCGACGAGAAGCCGATCGAATACTGGCTGCGCATTTCTTCCTGCAACTCCTGGAATACGTCTTGCAGCGAGTGGTTGCGGCCTACTTTGTAGACGTGGCCGCCGGTCGCGTCGGACATCTGACGCAGGTAGCCCTCGCCGCCGCCGCCGCCGAATCCGAAGCCGCCGTATCCGTAAGCCCTGGGATCGGAGTAATCGATACTGTAAATGACGGCATCGGCCTTCTGGGCGGCCTCGATGGCTTCGCCGATCTTCTTGCGGCTGCCCTCATCCACTCCATCCGTGATGAGCACGATCACCTTGCGGCCCACCTCCGTGCGCAGCTTTTCGTCGGCGGCCAGAAAGACCGCGTCATAGAGCACCGTGCCGCGCGGATCGCCGGCCGTGGGCACTGGGCCGGGACCGAACCCTCCCACGCCGGAACTCACCCGCAAACCGTTCATTCCCTGGCTGAGCAGGCGGGCGGAATTGGTGTAATCCTGCAGCAATTCGCACTCCTCGCCGAAACTGATGAGGAACGCTTCGTCCTTCTTGCGCATCACCTGGCTGAAGAACTGCGAGGCGGCGCTGCGCTCGATATCGATCAGGTTGCGCTGGCTGCCGCTCACGTCAATCAGCAGGCCGATCGTCAGCGGGAGGTCGGTCTCACGCGCGAAGTACTTGATTTCCTGTTGTTTGCCGTCCTCAAAGATGGTGAAATCGTTCTTTTCCAGGTTGGCCACCAGGCCGCCGCGCTTGTCGCGCACGCTGGCCAGCACGTTGACCACGTTGACATCCACCTGGATCGTGGCCATCTCGTCGGACGGAGGAGGGTTCTGCGGAGGGGCTTGCGCGCACAACGCGCCAGCCAGGGTCAGGATTAGGAGGATTCGCATGCCGGTACAATGGTTC
>JBEKKG010001039.1:0-2915 GCA_050010835.1 Planctomycetota bacterium | reverse complement strand
CGGGCGTTCGTGGCGGCGGCGAAAGGAGCATGACAAAAGTGACAACGACCACACTGCCCGACGACCTGGGCCACTTTGGGCCCTTCGGCGGCAAGTTCGTCCCGGAGGTGCTGATGACGCCGCTGGCGCGGCTGGAAAGCGTCTACCGTCTCGCTGATGACGACCCCGCGTTCCACCAGCGTCTCGCGGGCCTTCTTCGCGACTTCGCCGGCAGACCGACGCCGCTCTACTTCGCCCAGCGCGGATTCCACGTCACGGCCTTGGACTATGCCAAGACTGGAGCAGGCGCCATCGTGGGCAAGGCGCGCTCCTTGGGCTTGCTGGAGCGCATCACAGCCCTCTGCCACGACGTAAGAGAACCTCTGCCGTTCGAGGGCCAGTCATTCGATGCCTGTTACTCCCACATGCTCTTCTGCATAGCGATGGATACCAGCGAGGTGGAGCGCCTTTCAGGGGAAGTGCTGCGCGTCTTGAAGCCCGGCGGCCTGCAAGTTTACACCGTCAGGATCACCGAGGACCCTCAGTACGGGACGGGCACGCCGCGCGGCGAAAACATGTACGAGATCCCCGGCGGCTTCATCGTGCACTTCTTTGATGAAGAGACGATCAGGCGCTTGGCCAAAGGCTGCGACGTGATTTCCCTCGACCGTTTCGATGAAGGCCCCCTTCCGAAAAAGCTCCTGCGTGTTACACTGCGCCGGCGGTAACACGGAACGTTCACCACAGAGGCACAGAGGCACAGAGACACAGAGAGAGGATTTTGGTTAAACCTAAATGTTGCCGTTCTCCGTGTCCCCGCGTCTCCGTGTCCCCGCGTCTCCGTGTCCCCGCGTCTCCGCGTCTCCGCGTCTCCGTGTCTCCGTGTCTTCTTTTCTCTGTGTCTCTGTGCCTCTGTGGTGAATGAGACCTGCCTATGACCGCCCTTGATCGCAAATGCACCCTCGGCGGTATAGCCGCCGTATTGTTGTGGAGCAGCAGCATTGCGTTCGTGCGCAGTCTCAGGGAGAGCCTCGGCGTTTTTTCCGCGGGCGCTTTCAGCTACCTCCTGGCCGGCGCGCTGGGGGTTGCGTATTCTTTCTTGATACGGGATTCCAGCACACCTGTGGGAGCGCCGGCGTCCCGCCGGCCCCCCTCCGGCCTGTCTGTCGCATATCTGGCATCCTGCGGTGCTCTGTTCGTGATCTACCAACTTTGTTTGATCCTGGCGATCGGCTTGGCCGCCGGCGGCCAGCAAGTTGTCGAGGCCGGCCTCATCAACTACCTCTGGCCCGTGTTGACGCTGGTCTTCTCTATACCTATTCTCAAAACGCACGCGCGCTGGTGGGTGGTCCCTGGCTTTGCCCTGGCGCTGGGCGGCACGATGCTCACTGAGGCCCAGGCGCTGTGCTCAACCCCTTCGTCCCCCGGCGCAGGCGGCGCCTCCCTCGCCGTCCCCCTGCTGGCGCTCGTGGCCGCCATAACCTGGGCGCTGTATTCCGTCCTCGCCCGCAAGCACGCGGCGGCCCGGCAAGGCAATGCCGTGCCGTGGTTCTTTGTGGCGAGCGGCCTGCTGATGCTGGTGCTGCGTTTCGTCCGGCACGAAGAGTCCCAGTGGTCAGCCGGCAGCGCGCTGAGCCTGGTTTACATGGCGCTCTTCCCCAGCCTTATCGCCTACACATTGTGGGACAAAGCCATGCGCCAGGGGGACATGGTGCTCGTAACCGTGTTCTCTTACTTCACCCCTTTGCTTTCCACGGTCCTCACCTGTCTGCTGCTGGGAGTGCGTCCGGGATGGAGCGTCTGGCTGGCTTGCCTGCTGCTCATCGCAGGCGCCCTGCTGTCCCGGTGGTCGTTGAAAGAAGCGCCTGCGCCGGCAAACCAGAAGCCTTGA
Source organism: Planctomycetota bacterium (assembly GCA_050010835.1). GTDB lineage: Bacteria > Planctomycetota > SZUA-567 > H5-PLA8 > H5-PLA8 > JAPLOD01. Next base: position 1,045 of record JBEKKG010001039.1, on the reverse strand, counting down.
CAGTCCCGATTCTCTACGGTATCATGTAGGTATGAGAGCGATTACATGCACTGAAGCCAAAGAGAAGCTTGACGAGACGATTGAGCGCGTTTGCGAGGACCACGATCCAGTCACCATCACCAAGCGGCGGCACAAAGTGGTCGTGATGATCCCCCTGGACGAGTACGAGTCTTTAACGGACACGTCCTATCTGTTCAAAAGCCCCCGGAATGCCAAGAGAATCCGCGATTCTATCAAGGAAATTGAGGAGGGCAGGGGGAAGGAGAGGAAACTGATCGAGTGAACCTCACATTCTCGTCAGAGGCTTGGGAAGACTATCTATACTGGCAGACAAGTGATCGGCGCATGGTGAAAAAGATCAACGCCCTGATCAAGGAAATCTGCAGGGACCCGTTCCACGGTACGGGATTGCCTGAACCGCTGAAGCACGGCTATCCCGGCTATTGGTCTCGACACATCAACGCTGAGCACCGCATTATTTACAAGGTTGAGGGTGATTCAGTCTACATTATACAAGCTCGGTTCCATTATTAGGAATTCTTGCAGGCTCTCTGGGTTTACAGAAACGAATACGGTCCTTCTTCGTGCAACTCGTTTGAATTCCCTTCGTCCCTGCCTTAGAGTCCGCTTTTTAGTTTTCGGTTCAAAGAAGACAAGAAGAAAGGATCACGCAATGCACTCAGACACGATCAAGAAAGGCCACGACCGCGCCCCGCACCGCAGCCTCCTGCGCGCCACGGGCGTCATCAAGAGCGAGGCGGACTTTGCCAAGCCCTTTGTGGCGGTCTGCAACAGCTACGTGGACATCATCCCCGGCCATGCGCATTTGCAGGAGTTCGGCCGCGTGGTGAAGGAGGCCGTCCGCGAGGCCGGCGGCGTGCCCTTCGAGTTCAACACCATCGGCATTGACGACGGCATCGTGATGGGCCATGAGGGCATGAAGTACAGCCTGGCGTCGCGCGAGCTGATTGCGGACTGCGTGGAAACCATGGTCCGCGCCCATTGCTTCGACGCGCTGATCTGCATTCCCAACTGCGACAAGATC
>JBEKKG010001038.1:0-2919 GCA_050010835.1 Planctomycetota bacterium | reverse complement strand
CTTCTCCAAAACCGAATCCTCGCGCCGCCATACGTATTATATAGGTAGGACAAGGCAACATGGGTCAAGTACCACAGTTCAGGAACATCGTCCGCATCGGGTGTCGCGAGCCGGCGCAGAGTCCGGTCCGTGGCTTGACCACCCAGAGGAAGCAGAGCGTACCGCGGGCGTCCCGCCCGCCGTCGTCCTCGCGCTCTGCCAGCTTGCCACGGGCGGGCGGGACGCCCGCGGTACATCACCCACTGTGCGGGGCGACTTGGCAAGTCGCCCTACAATGCAGTGGGGCGACTTGGCAAGTCGCCCTACGATGCAGTGGGGCGACCCGCCGGGTCGCCAGGCGATTCAACGGATCGCCCTACATTTGCGAGGGCGTCACTGGATGCTTATCAACCATCACTATTACAACGTTGGCCAGAAAGCGCCAGTTCTCGCCAGAGTGGTTTATGTTCCGGCCAGAATGGTTCGTGTTCCAGCCAGATTGGTTCGTGTTCCGGCCAGTCTGGCGTCAGTTCGCGCCAGTTCGGAACAGTTTGCCCAGACTTTTAAGGAGTTGCATGAAGGCTAGAGAAAAAAAAGCTCGCGGCGCAAAGGGTCAAGGCTGGCCTACTCACCGCAGTGGGTGCGGAGGAACGCAGAGTTAAGACTGATGAAAAACGACAATATATCTTTTCATGCGAACACCTCTGCGTTCCTCTGCTCGCTCCGCGTTGAGAAATCCGGCTTAGAGGGACAAGTCCCGCATACTGCGCCAGTTGACGCCACTCCCTTGGTAAAGCTCCTCAGACTTCACGCAAAGGGCTTGCAAACTCTGTGCAGAGACCGATCAATCATGCGACAAAACGTTTCAAAAGATGACTGCCTTCCGAACTGGTCCGTCTCTCATAACATCTTGTTCAGACAGCAGTTACATCGGCGAAGCCACATCCGTGGTACGAACTCAAGGGGGCAAGGCGCTAAGGCAACCAAACTGACACAGCCCCGCCAACCGCCTCTTCTCCTGGCAAAAGCTCGAGCACGGCCATTCTCATTTCACGCGCGCCGTCGCAAGGAACCCCAGTTCCTTGCCGTCTGGTGCGGCGAGCACCAGGCTCAACTTAACTGCTCCGCCCGGCAGGTCTGCTTCCGCGTTCGTCAAAACGAGCGGTTCCAGAGGCGTGGCCGACATTTTCAGCGCCGCTTTGCCAACGGTTTTGTCGTTGGCATCCAGGAACACAACGCCGAGCGTGCCGGGATAGAACACGCCGAAGCGTCCGCTGAACGACACTTGGTTGCCGGCGGCCTTCGCCTGGAACTCGGCACAGCTCACGCCCACATCCGTGCAATCCAGCACGGGAAAGTTGCCGCCAATCCTGGCGGCGTACCAATCCAGGTGGAACGTGTAGCTCTCGCCTGGCTGCAATTCCGCGAACGGGCTGAGGACTTCGCTCTCAATCAGACTTGGCGTCTCGACGGGGTCGTCCTTGGCGGTGACTACCTCTTTCTCCGGCAGGACGAACTCGCCGGCTCCATTCATCCAGAATTCCACCGACGCCTGGTCCGGGTATTTCTTGTCGGGGTGATATGCGAAGCGTTCGACGAAAACATATCCGGCGGTGCCGTTGACCACAGCCAGCCAACCCGCCGCGCAGTCCAGGCCGATCTTGCCGACGCGCCGCAGGTAGTGGGTCCGCACCAGATTGTGCCGGGCATCCACGGAAAAGGACGGGTTGTTCACCAGGCCGAACGTTTCCTGATACCCGCGCGGATAGAGGCTCTTGGGGTTGGCCGGACAGTAGGTCCACAGTTCCGGCTCGAAGCCCGCGCCCTGGCGCGCCGCGGCGTTGTGCTGGGTCACCTGCCAGATGCCCCAGCGGCGCGGCTTGCTGTCAATGTTCTTCATCGTCGAGTCGAAACTCACGTGCGTGCCGCCGCAAAGCTTGACCACGCGCGAGAATTGCACGCCGCTGCGTTTGTCCGGCTGGCTGACGAGCTTGATCGCGGCCGCGTCGCCGGCCGCGGTTTCGAGCGTGCCAGTGTGCGGGCTGCCGTCCAGGACGGGATCGGGCGGGCCGGGCCACTGGTCTTCGCGCTCCCAGCCTTGCGGCGCGGGCCAGAGCTTGTCGCCGCCATAGTTGAGCCATTCGCCCTTGGGGCCGACGCCGCTGGGCGGAGAGGTCTTGCCGCCAAGCTGCTCATTGACCCACAGGTACTCGAAGCCGCCCAGCTTGAACTGGATGACGCGCCCGCCGATGTCCGGCGCCGCGTGCAGTTGGACAAGCCCATTGTCGAGCAGCAGTGTTTTCCAGCCGCGGTATTCGGACGGTTTGGCGTCGGCGGCATGGGCAGCGGACAGGAACAAGGCAAGACAAACAGCAAGAAAAGCGGCGCCAAGGCGCCGCACTCCAAAGAAAGCCATGACGCCTCCCTACTTGCGCATGAAGAACTGGCAGTTCTTGTCGTCCACAATGATCACGCCGGTGTCCACCACGGTGGGCGCGCCCGTGACTCCGGCCTGCGCATTATCGCTCGTGATGGGCGCCGGATTGTTTTTGAGATTGTAGAGAATCTGTGTGGCGTACAGGGGCATGAGCGCCGTCTGCTGGACGACCGTGGCCGAGATCACGCCTTCCTTAATCAACTGCAGCACTTCGTTGCCTCGGTCCATAGCCAGAATCCTGACCTTGCCGGACTTGCCGGCCTCGCGCACCGCAGTGGCCGCACCGGTCCCGCCGGCGGCTTCGACGCAGGCGATGCCGGCCAGATCGGGATACTTCTGCATGAGCGCCGAGGCCGCCTGGGCTGCGACTGTGGGTTTAGATTGTGTGTCCGCCACCTGCACGACGGTGATCTCGGGGCACTCGGCGAGGGCCTTCTTGTATCCGGCGACGCGCTCTTCGAGATTGGACTGGCCGGGTTTGGTCAGCAGCGCCACAGCGCCCT
>JBEKKG010001037.1:0-2930 GCA_050010835.1 Planctomycetota bacterium | reverse complement strand
CAAAGCCGCCGAGCAACTCCGGCCGGACCTGCTGGCGGATCTTGACCTTGCGCTGCAGTTTAGCCTCCAGGACGGCGGTGAGTTGCGCGGTTTCATCCTCCAGCAACGCGCGCGCGCCGGCCAGGTCTATCTCCGCAATCCCCAGCGCCACGTTGGCCAGTTCGTGGTATTCGTCCACGATCCTTTCGAGCAGCTCCGTGCGCTGGCGGTGCACCACCAGGCACAGGAAGTTCACCAAGGGCTGGTGGAAACTTTCGAGCAGTCCGCGGATGACTCTGTGCTTGGCCTCCAGCCGCACGGTGGGCGACTCCAGAAAGCCGCGGAAGCGCGGCTCGGCGCGCAGCACCTGTTGCAGGGCCAGGAGCTCTTCTTCCACCTCCGTCACCTCGCCCCGCTGCGCGGCCACGTCATAGAGCGCATTGGCGTACACGTAGGCCACTCCTGAATTCGCTTGCTCGCTGGCCATTGCCGTGCTTCCTCTTCCTTAGCTTTCCTCATTCACCACAGAGACACAGAGAAGGACTGTAACTAGGGGGATTGCCGTTTTCCGGCTATCCAAAATCCAGAATCTAAAATCCTTTCTCTGTGTCTCTGTGCCTCTGTGGTGAATTGTTCATTTCAGGACTTCCCGATCTGCTCGATGGCTTCCTGCACGAAACGCCGGTGGTCGTCGGCGTTGATCTCGCGCTGGAGCACTTTGGCGGTCACTTCGGCCGTCAAGGAAACCACCCCTTGGCGGAGTTGCTCGACCGCCGCCTGCTTGGCCAGCTCGATTTCCCGTCTGGCACGCTCGATGAGCCTGGACGATTCCTTATTCGCCTCGGCGATATTCTCCGCGCTGAGTTTCTCCACGCCGCGCTTGCCCTCCGCGATGATGGCGGCGGCATCATCTTTGGCCTGCTCGATCTTGCGCTGGTACTCGGCCATCTTGTCCTGGGCGGCCTTGAACTGCGCGTTGGCGTCGTCAATGGTCTTCTGGATCTTGTGCTCGCGTTCTTCCAGCGCGTGCATGATCGGCCCCCATGCGAACTTCCAGAGCAGCGCCAGGAGCGTGAAGAAGACGAACAACGACCAGAGCAGCACCTGCAATTCGGGAGTCAGAAACGGGGGCACTGCGCACCTCCATCAAACAAAGTCATGGCTGACCCGCCGGGCGCGGCCCAAGGACTGCGCCCGGCGCGACAACTTGAACCTGGCACGGCGGGTTACTGATGGCCCGCCGGCGCTTTCTCCGCCTTCGGGGCGGTGAGGGTCGTCTCTTTCGGCGCGGGGCCTACGTAGCCCTTTTCGCCGCTCATTTCGACTGCGTTGCCGCCCAGCATGATGGCCACTATGAGGGCGAAGAAAGTAAAGCCTTCGATCAGCGCGGCGAGGATGATCGCTGTGCCGCGAATGTTGCCCGCTGCTTCAGGCTGGCGGGCGATGGATTCCACAGCCGAACTGGCGAGTTTGCCGATGCCATAGGCCGCGCCAATCACCAGCAGGCCCACCCCCAGGCCCACGCCCATAATTCCAACTCCCATGTCTGTCCTCCTGTAACTAAACCCCAACCTGGCCCGTGCTGGGCCAAGCTGCCACCTTGCCGGGCGGAAACCCTCCGCCACCGGCTGGACCGCGTAACTGGGCTACGCCGGCCCCCAGCCCTTCTGGCCACCGCAGCGGCATGTACTACGCCGCCGACTTATGCGGCGAGGCGCAAGCTCTTCCAGAGAACTGCGCCGGCCGAAACGACAGTACTGAGTACCGAGTACTGCCCACTGACCCCTGACCCTTGACCTCAAATCACTCCCCTAGTGCTCTGGATGCACCGCAGCCCCGATGAAAATCACGGCCAGCAGAGTGAAGACATAGGCCTGGATGAAACAAACCAGGATCTCCAAGGCCGAAATGCCCAAGGCCAGCGGCAGGCCGATTACAAGGAGCATCCCCGCCAACCCGGCGGTCAACCCGCCTCCAAAGGCACCCAAACCCAAGACGGTGCCGACAATCAAGTGGCCCGCGATCATGTTCGCAAACAAACGCACGCACAGGACCCCGCATTTGATCGCCGGGCTGAGCAGTTCGAGGGCGAACATGAGCAGCCACATCCACCAAGGCGTCCCGGGAGGAACGAGGTGCACCACGTACTTGACCGGCCCCTGGTTGTACATGCCCAGGATCCAGATGAGCGCGTAGACCGAGCCGCCCAAGGCCAACGTCACGCCGGCGTTGCCCGTAACGGTGCCAAAGTTCGGGATCATGCCCAGCAGGTTGCAGGCAAGGATGAACAGAAAGTAAGTGATGAAGAGCGGCGTATAATGCCCCAGATGATGGCCGCCAATCGGCGCAACCATCTCGTCGCGAACGAAGACGACAATCGCTTCAATCGCGTTGGCCAGCCCGCCTTGCGGCGCCTGGTTGCTGTGCAGGCTCTTCAGTACACGCTTGGCGACCAGCATCGAGAGCGCAAAGACCAGCGCCGCGACTACAGTCACCCCGCACATGTGCTTGGTGAATTCCAGTTTCACCGGGCCGATGCTGCTGGGCGCGTAGCTGGCTATGGAATGGCCGTGCTTGTCGTAAGGGCGCCAGACGATTTGGCCCGTGCCTTTGTCAACACCGACCAGGACTTGATCGAGGATGTGGTGCATGGCGTTGAAGGGCTCGCCTTGCTCCTCCCCGTGCGTATCCTCAGCCGCGTGTTCCTGTGCTTCTTCCATTTACACTAATGCCCTTCACTGCTCCCAGGCTTGCCCGCAGGGGTGGAGCGCTGCGCAGCCCTGAAAAACACGGACGCCACCCAAACTGCCTCGGCGAACATGCCTACAAGGTAGACCGCAGCCAGGGTCAGCAAACCCGCGCCGGCTGCGGGTTTGAAATAGCGCACCAAAGCCAGCGCAAACCCGACCAGCAACACCAGACGCACCAGCAATCCACCGCCCCACCATTTC
>JBEKKG010001036.1:0-2932 GCA_050010835.1 Planctomycetota bacterium | reverse complement strand
CGGTGGTGAAACCGGCACGGATGTGGCCGGGCTAAACAGCCAGCCCGGCCACATCCGTGGCACAACTCAAACTTGCAGGCTGTAACTGAGATGTGGTGGGGATATCCAGGCCACCAGCCAGAGGACAAGGAATAACAGGCATGTTTGAACAGAGATACAGGCTTACTGATAGCAGGTGCGAATTACCCTCATCTTTTGAGGAATTTGCCGACCTGGCAAGAATACCGTCGGTCGGAGTTTATAGCTCTGGCCTTCTTTCAGTGGTCGATTCTGCCGTAGCGGAATCACTGCTCCGAGACTGGGCTTGGTTGATAAATCAGCGGTGTCGGGCGCTCATGACTACGGCCTTTGGGGATGTCTTCTTCTGGGACCCTGCGGCTGGCGTACAATTTCTAGACGTGCAGGCGGTCCAGGTGATATTCGCCTGCAAAACCATAGGGGGGTTTTTGGATAACTTTCTTCAAACAATGACTGTCCGCAAGAGCTTCTTGAGGAGAAGACAGTTCGAGGATTTGGCTAGATTGAAGGGACCACTCAAGTATCACAATGCCTTTATCCTCGTGCCTTGGCGGATTTTGGGTGGTGTTGAAGTGCCTCGCAACTATGAGGTTGGTAGTTGCGCAGTTTATCTTTCATTAGTGGGTCAAACCCTGAAAGAGAAGGGGATGTGTGGTGGCCCAGGAGACTGTGAAGACAAAGGGACAGACCACGTGATAAAATGAAGCGCTTCACCATCTCTTTCAGAGTTGAAGGGAGTTGAAGGGACAGTGAGGCATCTTTTGCGTGAGCGACCATGATCCTTGCCCGAACCTTCGCCCTCGTCGCCAGCCTGCTCCTGCGGAGTTTCGGGGACGTTCACGAGACTTTCTGGACACGGGCGGCTTGCTGGCTGGCTTGCGGCCCTGTCCGCAGAGAGCGTAGGTCAGATGACGTTGATACCTTTCAGGCCAAAGTGCGCGGCGGCTGCGAGCAGGCGCTGATCGTTGGAATGAATCTCGCGAAAATGGTTCTCGGCTGCACAGGCAAGATGCAGCGCGTCAGAAGCGCGCAGGAATACAATCTTGGGCAAGGACTCGTAGGTTGCCGCGACACGTGCGGTCACAGCGGCCGACAACGACAACCAGCGGAACGCGTTCTCGGCACAATCCAGCGCAAATTGCGCCAGCACGTGGCGGTATTCAACCGGGGTGAGGACGCCCTCGCGGAACTTCCGATGAAGCGCTGCCACAACTTCAGCGTGGCCATGAATGCCACACGCCACGGGCGCGCGCGTGGCCAGTTCGCGCACTGCTTCCCAGCCGGGATCGTCCAAGTATAGACGGGCCACGTAACTGGAGTCGAAGTAGTTCACTGACAGCGATCCTCGCGGCCTTCGGAGATGAGCTGCGTGCTGTCCGTGCCGCCCCGCAGTTTGCCGCTCGCCAGCAACTTGCGAAAAGCAGGAGTGAGCTTGCGGCGCGCAAAGTAGGGCACGGTTGATTTATGCACTTGGGGCACAATCTTGGCCACCGTCTTGCCGCGGTTCGTGACATAGAGCCCGCCCGTCTCGGCGGCCTCGCGGACGTACTCGCCGGTCTTTTCATGCAGTTCACGAATGGAGATCGTCTTCATGTGTCACAGTGTCTCACCTACCACGAGCGCTGTCAAGCCGCCAACATCTCGTTGAGTTCCTCCTGACGCCTGACGCCTAAGCGCCATTGGTGACAGACACCTCAAGCGCGCAGCCGTTCCGGCAGCGACTGCGCAAACGTGAAAATGGGACACGTGAAAAGGGTGAAAAGGGGGTGAAAAGTGGACAGGGCATTGCATCTGCAAGCGCACCCTTGTATCTGCCTGTCAGTTTGAGTTGGTCTACGGCGCGCTCCCGGACGCCGGCACGCAGTAGAACACGCTGGGCTCAGCGGCCGGGAGCGCCGTAGGGATCTCCCTGGTATTGGAACTGGCCGTGAAGGTCTCCCTGTCCGCGCCGTGAGGCGCGGCATCCGCGTGTGCGGCGGGGCCGCCCTCCCGGACTAACACGTACTGCCTGCCCTTCTCCAGGTCCCTCACGAGCACCGTACACTTGGCCCCGCCGCCGGACGCCGCAGGGTCAAGCCGGATGCTCACGGGCCGCTCGTTGGCCCTGCCGGCTTTTTTTCCGGTCACCACCAAGCCGAAGTAGTGCCGATAGGAATTCTCGAAGCCCAGGCCCTTGTCCGTCCCGGCGAGCTGCTCGCGAGTCAGTTCCTCCCGGCGCTTCCACGTCGTGTTGAAGATGAGGCTGTGGGCTTTGGCGCCTACGGCCAGCATGAAGTGATCGCAGACCCATTCCGGATGCTGCGTGGGGTTGACCTTCGCGCCGACAATGACCGGCCGGCCCGCAGCCAGGTTCGTCCGTATCCACCCGATGAACCCGGCGACATTGGACTCACCGGCAGCTCTCGGTTTCCAGTGCTCGTACGAGAAACCCACCCCGTCGAGCGCCCGCCCCAGTTCTTCGGCGTAGAGGTCAGGATGCTGGGGCTTGCCCGCCCGGTTGATGAGCCGCTGCGGGATGTAGGCCCCGTAATGGAGACAAGCCATCTGAATCGCGGCTTCGCCGCACCATCCGCCCGCAGGCACGCCGGCCTCCTGGCCGGTATCGGGAATGCCAAGGTCAATATCGGCCTGCGCGGCAGCGGGCTGCGGCTCGATTGCGAGGAGACTGAGCGTGAGCAGTGCCGAGGCTAACCAGACGAACGCTTTGGACTGTCTCATCCCGTGGCCCCTCATACCACACTGGTTAGACGGCGGAAGCCCGGGATTGTTTCGGGAATATTGATAGCAAGGACGCGCGCGGGCAGGAATCGAGCTTTTTTCCGGAAGACGTTGGGACGCTCGCTCGCCGGCTCCGGGTGCGGGACACTTTCGGCGGGCTGTTTTTCCCCCTCCCCTCGCGGGAGGGGGTAGGGGG
>JBEKKG010001035.1:0-2932 GCA_050010835.1 Planctomycetota bacterium | reverse complement strand
GAGACGGTGCCCAGAGCGCCGCCAACGAACTTGACGGTGATCGCGGAGTTGATGTCCACCTCGGTGCCGTGGTTATCCATGTGCGCGCTGACTTCCTCAGCCTGCAAACCGGTGGTCCACATCAGCATGTCAATGAGGTGCGAGCCGGAGTCGTTGATCTGGCCGCCGCCGGAGAGCGCCTTCTTCTGCCGCCAGGTTCCCGCTACGGCCTTGAGCCATTCCTGGGCCTGGAACGCGGCCACGTACTCGATCTTGCCGAGCTTGCCGGAATCCACGCAGCTCTTGAGGAAGCGGTAATTCCCCTGGTAGTGCCGCTGGTAGGAGACGGCGACGATCTTCTTGGCTTTCTTGGCGCGGGCGCACACGTCGCGCGCGTCGGCCGAGGTGCAGGTCATGGGCTTCTCGCACAGCACGTGCAGGCCCTTGTCCAGCGCCGCGCAAATCTGCTCGTAATGCACCGTGTGCGGCGAGCCGATCTCGACGGCATCGAGCTGCACTTCGTTGAGCATTTTCTTCCAATCGTCGTACTCGGGCACGTCCTGGAGCTGGGGCTGCTTGGCCTTCAGCTTCTGGAGCATTTCCTTGCTGGTGTCCATCAGGGCGACGATCTCGCCGGGCGTGCCCTTCAGCCGGTCCACATGCCAATTCATGATGCCGCCGGAGCCGATGAAGGCGAGGCGGACTTTCTTTTGGCACGACGCCGGTTCGCAACTCTTCTTGGCCATGCTTGTTTACCCCTCCGTGAGCCACTTCGGCGCGGGTTGTCCCGCCCGCGCCACAAAACAGTGGGGAGGCAACTCACCTCCCCTGTACAAGCAAGTACGGTAACCGGCGCACGCCGAATATCAAGGGCAGCGGCCCATGGGCACTGTCTGACTGGCGGGCTGTAAGGCTATTCCGCAAACACTTCCGCCAACTCCAGCGTGAATCCCGGCAACAGGGGCGTGGTCAGTGTGTCCTTGCGGCGGAAGATGGCTGCGGCCCGATGCGGGTCTTCTTGCAGGCGGAAGACACGGATCGTCTGGGCGTCGGCGTCGCCAAACCAGAGCTCCGGCACTCCGTAACGCGCGTAGATCAACCGCTTCGTCTTGAGATCCAGCTTCTTGGTGGACGGCGACAGGACCTCGACGCATAGATCCGGGGCGCCGCGTATGTTCTCGCGGACCATGATCTTTTTTCGCGCGTTGGAAACGTACACAATGTCCGGCTGGAAGACGTTGATGTCGGAAAGGATGACATCCACGGGAGCGAACAGCACCTCGCCCAAAGCTCTTTCTTTGACGAACAGGAAAAGCGCGGAAAAAAGGCGGGCGGCCATCCTTTGGTGCCAGATTATGGGGGCGGTCATCTGCAACAATTCTCCATCAACCAACTGGTAGCGCGGGCCGGTCTCCGGCAGAAGACGGTATTCTTCATAGGTCAACTTGATGTCGGTGCGCATGTATGCTCCCTCTTGAACCAACATAACCTGCCAGCGCGGCGAGACAACTCATTAAACGTAACCGTTCAGTCTCCGAGCCGCGCGCGTAAGCAAGCGGCAGTGTCCGCTTCCTCACGGTCGCGGCTCGGACTGAACGGTTACCATTAAACTAAGACCCAAAATCCGCAATCCTCACTCCCCCTTGAGCCTTTCGATTTCTTCGAGCAAGAGGCGGACCTTGCCCTTGAGTTCCTCCTGGTTCTCCTTGGCGTGCAAAATCTGCTGGTAGAGGCGTTCCACTTCGGCCAGCAGCTCCAGGATCTTCTCCTCGCGCGAGATGACGGTCAGTTTTACGTCGGAACTGCGGGGATAATATTTCTGCGCAGTCTGCGTGTCCGGCGGCGGGGCCGGCGCCTCAGCGTCGTGGCGCACTCGTGACACCGGCAGGTTGCGGGTCATCGGGCAGTAATCGTCCGCTTCCATCCAGAAGACGATCTGGTCGCCGGGCTTGACATTGAGGGCGCTGAGGTCCCAGGTGAACGCCACAGGCGGCGGGCTCTTCTCGTGCGGCACGTCGCGTTCGATGCGCTTGGCCTCACCGGCGACGGCGCTGCTTTCGCCCTGCGCTTCCGTCTGCAGACGGTACACCAGCCACACGGTGCGCAGCCCCCAGTCGTCCCGGGCCTGGAAGGTGACGTTCACCTTGGCCACGGGCGTCACCGTCAAGTCGCGGCTGGGCTTGACGAGTTTGATCGTGGGCGGCAGATCGGGGCGGGCTTCGATCGGATATTCCACGGGCGGCTGGCCGTTGGTCAGCCCGGCCACGTCGGTGAGGTTGAGGTGAAAGCTGGCGTTCTTGTCAATGGCCAGCTTGGGCAACTCCCACCATTCCACTGTTTCCGTGACAGCCTTGGCGTCCTCCTTCGCCGGCAGGGCGCGCGTCTCGGTCTTGGTTTTCACGAAATTGAAGACCGTGCCGTCACTGCGTTCGAGGCGCGCGGAGGCCAGCGCCTTGGAGGGGATGAAACTCAGGCGCGCCGTGGAGCCTTGCAAGGCCGACAGGCCGCCAAAATGCTCCGGTGGCAGGGGCGGCTCGTGGATGTAGTCAGGATAGGTGTAGTAGATGCAGTCGCCGCTGGCGCCCACGTCCACTTCCGGCCGCGCCAGGACAACGATCTTGTACGGATCGCTGCGGGCGTCTCCCACCCGGACGGTCATTTCCATGTCTTCGAGCGCCTTGGCGAGCGTGCCCTTGAACAGGGCGCCGCCCATCGGGGTCAGCTCAATCGGCGTTTCCGTGGCGCGCGCGCTCTTGAAGATGAGCAGGTTGTCGGGGCTGGCCTCCGGAACGTGGCGCTCATCCACCACGACTTCGATCTGCAACTCCTCGCCCCGCGGCACCAGGCCGGCCTCGTCCTCGGGCGGGAACAGCTTCCTCTCGAAGCTGCCGCCAAGGGCCTTGATGCGGATGATGCGCGTCTTGGTGGGGTAGTGCGCGTTCTTGTGGACCAG
>JBEKKG010001034.1:0-2933 GCA_050010835.1 Planctomycetota bacterium | reverse complement strand
GCAAAGACCGGCGTGGCGCCGCAATAGGAGATGGCCCAGGCAGTGGCCACAAAAGTGAACGGCGTGGTGATGACTTCATCGCCCGGCCCGACGCCGAGCGCCAGCAGGGCAAGGTGCAAGGCCGAGGTCCCCGAGTTCACGCCCACGGCGTGGGCGACGCCGGAGTAGGCTGCGAAAGCACTCTCGAAGGCTTCGACCTCGGGACCAAGACAATAGGCGTTCTTGTCCAAAATCCTGCCGAAGCCTTCCAGCAGTTGTGGTTTCAGCGCCGCGGTCTGCGGGCGCAGGTCCAGTAGGGGAATCTTGATGGCGACAGGTTGGCTCATATCGTTTAAGATAAGGGTTGACTTGACACCTTGCAAGCAGCAAGGGAGGGGACATGGTTGAGGCCCCAACTAACATGCTGCAACTGGCCAGGGGCGTGTGCGGCACACAGGCCGGCAAGCTGCGCGCCGCGCTGCAGCGCTTGTTGCACTACCGCGATGCGGAAGCCGTACACGACGTCCGCGTGGCCTGCCGCCGCTTGCGGGTGGCGTTGCAGATCGTCCGCAGGTCCTTCGGCCGGCCCCGGATTGAGGCGCTGCGCGAGCCGCTGAAGGAGTTGCTGACGCTGCTGGGGGGCGCGCGCGACGCGGAGGTGCTGGCGGCCCGCGTCAAACGGCTGGCGGACAGCGGCGATCGGGGCGCGCCGGATCTGCTTCGGGCACTGGAGTTGCAGATCGAAAAGCATCGTGGCGCGGCACTGGAAGCCATCGCCCGGGGCGTCTTTGCGGCCTTGCCCGAGCAGATTGAGAATCTCCTGGCCCAGCCGCTGACGGACTCCGCGCGCGCACTTGAGCAGCAGAACGCAGCCCCGGTGCGGCGCGCACAACTGGTGCTGGCCAAGCACCTGAGGACGCTCCAGCAACTGCCCAGGCTGGACGGCAGCAGCCTCGCGGCGCGGCTGCACGAGTTGCGCATCGAGATGAAGAAACTGCGCTATGCCGCGGAGTTCTTCGCGCATGGCTTGGCGCACAAAGCCCCGGCAGCTCCGCCAAACAGTGCCGCGCCGGCGCCGCCACAACGTCGCGCCGCCGCTCATCCGCTGAGAAGGATCGTCAAACTGGCCGAAGGCTACCAGCAGTCGCTCGGCGAGCTGCATGATGCCGTAGTGACCCAGGAAACACTGAGCCGCTTGCTGCACGAAGGGCCGCCTCCGGCCCAGCCGGCGCCCGGCCCGGCGGCCCAAGCCGGACACCCGGCCTACTCCCCCGTCTATTACTCCGTGCGCGCCTTGCTCGAAGGCGCCCGCGCCGACGAAGCCAGGCTGCGGCGTGAATTCGGGAAAAGCTGGGGAGCCGGACCGCTCAGGAGATTGCAGCGCACCATCAAGGCAATCGGGACCAAAGACGTTCCTACAACGACAGTCATGGTTCAGAACAGAATCGGCCTGAGCTGAGGGTTCGGGCCGGATGGCCGCAATGATTTGATTCCAGTAAGAGGCACGAAATGCCGATGGATTTTATAGGAGTCCTTAATAGGCTGAGAGTTGAGGAGAGCAGGCAGACGTGGCGCTGACACAAGAAGAGGCGGACGGTTTGCTCATAATGGCTAAGGAGTTTGTGGACACGAAGCCCCTTGAGTTTCCGCAGACCCAGCCAATGCGATATGAGCGCCGATTGTTGTCCACAGATCGGCGCGAGGAGTTCATCTTTGATCTAGAGCGTGGCAGGCGGAATCGTGCTCGACTGAAGTACCAGACCAGAGGGCGAGAGGTGTTTATTCTCGCGCGCCTTGAGATCAGTGGCAGCGCCCACCGCAATCCGCCCGATTCACCTTACCGGCCAGGCGAGAGAATAGCGTGTCCGCACTTTCACCGTTACACGGAGGGTTTTGAAGCTCGCATCGCGTACCCCGTGGCCGACGTCGCCGGTCTGAGCCTGCGGGACGTGACAAACGGCGTGCAATGTTTGCAGGATTTTCTTCGCTATTGCCATGTCCAAAACGTACCGGAGATCCAGCATACTCTATGAAGCGCGCCGAATGTGAAAAGCTGATTGGCGACTACCTGCGCTGGCTGAAGGAGGAACTGCGTGTCAGTGAGTTGGAAGATGCTTGCAGGATCGCCACACCCTTTCTCGATCGTCACAACGACGAGGTTGAAATCTACGCGCAGAAGCAAAAAGGCGGCATTCTTCTGACTGACGACGGTTACACGCTCTCCGACTTGGAGTCCTGTGGGATGACCTTCAGCACGGAGAAACGCAATGTCCTCCTGACGGCCATCCTGAACGGCTTCGGTGTGAAGATCGTAGACGACGAACTCCAGGTGCTTGCCACACCCCAAGACTTTCCGCAGAAGAAACACAACCTCGTCCAGGCGATGCTCGCCGTGAATGACATGTTCGTCATGGCCGAGCCGCATGTGCTGTCGTTATTCAAGGACGATGTAAAGAGTTTCCTTGAACAGAATTCCATTCCGGTGTTCCCCGATTTCAAACTTAGCGGTCGGAGCGGCTTCGACCACAAGTTTGACTTCGGCCTCCCCAAGACGCCGCGGAAACCAGAGCGCCTGTTGCAAGCCATCAATAACCTCACCAAGGATCAGGCGTTGTCCTTTGCCTTCGCCGTCGCCGACGTGAGAGTCATTCGTGCCGAACAATTGCAAGCCTACACGTTTCTCAACGATGTTGACCACCCGCCTGCCGAAGACAATCTGGGCGCGATCAGGGCCTATCAGATTGAGCCAATCCTCTGGTCACAAAGACAAGTTTCAATCCTTGCACTGAACGGTGGTTGAGCGGCTATGTTTCGCCGAAGAACTGGTCTCGCAAACTCGTGGCGCGCGCCGGGCCGTTCTACGGCTCTCTCTTAATTGCTATGCGGTTGACTCCCGCGGCACGCAGGGCGGCGACGAGCTCTTCCGTGCGCGGGCTTTCGGCTCCTTTGCCCAG
>JBEKKG010001033.1:0-2938 GCA_050010835.1 Planctomycetota bacterium | reverse complement strand
TCAAGGAATCCGAGCCCTTCTGGTCGCCGCCCACACGCCGCGTTAGCCAGGCCTTTCTGCCGCCGCTAGCGGCCGGCTTGATGATCGGCATAGTCGCCTGGGCGAAGAACGGGGCGGCTCCGGGGAATCTTAACGACCTATCGGAAATGATCTGGCTCCCGTTGCTCTGGGTTATGCTTTACGGGTGTGCATTTCATGCCGCCGGTTTCTTCATGCCGCGGGGGATGAGGAACTCGCCCCAACGGTCCGCCTCCGTGAAGTCGTACTTGCCCTCCTGGAATCTCACGGGGCCGCTGGGTTTGTCCCAACTGAAGCCGCAGAGCGCCTTGCCGCCCGGGCCGATACGGCTCTCGCACAGCTTCGCGTACAGCGCCTTCCGCAGTGCCTCCGCCTGCGCTTGCCCGTCCTTCAGGCCATAGAACTTGTGCGCATTCTCACCCGCTTCGAGGCACATGGCTTTGAGCGTCCCCCGCACCGGAAGCGCGAAGTCCCAGACTGTCACCGTGAGCCGGACTGCGTGCTTCTCGCCGTCAGGGGTGCCGGCCTCCAGTTTTGCCAAGTAGGTTCCGGCCTGCGCCTCGCGCGGACAGCGGACGTTCACCCAAACGGGCTGCACCTTGCCAGGCTCCAGGTCGAAGGGCTTGGCGGGCAGGAGGACGTCAGCCCACCAGCCGGTGCGCGGCACGTCATACTTGGGCGGCGTGGTCTTCACGTAGCCTACTGGATTCCATGAGACCCACTCCGCCGGCAGCGCGCGCCCCGCGGCCTCGTCCGGCGCCTTTGCGGCAATTGTCACTCCCTTGCACGGGCGCGACACGTCCAAGAGCACGAGCTGCAAACCTTCGGATTCGCCTCTGGCCAGCGCGATGGCAGCTGCGCCCGCCGGGCGATAGGCCGGGCCGCCAAGCCGCGGGATTCTTTCGAGCGGCGTAGCTACTCCCGTGTTGAAGGTGAACTTTCCCGCTACGATCTCGAACGTGCCGTCGCTCTCCACCCATGCGCTGGCGGCGCCGTGGTTGTCCACGGCGCGGAGATCCAGTTTGTACCCCTTGCCTTTATCGAGGCCCGCGGCGTTCCAGACGAATTCTGTGGCGGGGGAAGGGATGCCCTTCGCCAGTTCCTTCCAGCTCACGCCGTCCACGCGGCCCGGTTCCTGACGCCCCAGGCGGATTTCATAAGTCACAGGATCTCCGTTGGCGTCCGGCTGCGGCTCAGCCTCGCGCCAACGCAGCGTGGTTGAGTCGCCCACTGTCGCGTCCGCGAACGTTCCGGACCACCGCGGGGCGAACGGAGGGACGTTGCCGCTGAACTCGTAAACGATCGTCAGCTTCGGCCTGAGTGTCTCGACACCATAGGTGCTGGCGCGGAAGAACAAGAAGGCGCCTTCACTGCCGGGTTTCACAGCCGTGCGTTTCGGGTTGATCAGCACCAGTCCGTGATTGTTTTTCGGGTCGTCAACGCAGGCTTGCAGGACTGCGGGCCGGAGGTCGAAGACGATCCAACTGTTGAGTGGGGTTTTCACTTCGTTCGCACAGCGGTCGCCGAAGATGTGCGCCGTGCCGGCGGGTTCGTCCTCGATCTGGTCTTTGCCCTCGGCCACAGCGCGGTGCAGCGTGACCGTGTAGTCGTAGTACGACCAGAACTCATCGCAGTAGTGGAGCTGCACCTGGGCCGAGACTATCTTGATGCTCTTTCCCAGGATGGCCTTTTCCAGCCCGCTCCAGCGCAGCACGTGCCGGTAGTTGGACTTCTGTTCCAGCAGGTCTTCGCGCTTGAGTTTGCCTTGTCGGATCTGTTCTTCTTCCCACTGCGATATCTCATGTTTGACGTCATCGGCCAGCTTGAGGCACCCCGGGCGCCGGCTGTCGTCCCAGCCGCCCTCATAGCCATTGCAGCCCTGCTGCAAGGTCACGGTGGCGGTGAACCTGGGCTCGCCGCCCAGCGCCCTGGACGCACAGCCCAGGAGCAGGAAAGCAGCGGCGGCCTGTCCCAGCTTCCGGCTGCACATAGGGGGCCTCCTTCCGGTCAGCGCGCATTATATGCTGCGCCCAGCCTAATTCTCCGAAGAAAAAGGCTTGAGGTACGGCATCCTAAGCGTGCGCGCCCCAAGCCCCTCTACCCTGTGGGGAGAGGGGCAAGCTGGGAAGCTTGCCCTACAGCGGCCAACTGATCCGGGGCGCTTCCCCTTCGCGGGGGCAATCAGAGTGTCGGGGGCGGAAACTAGTACGGACTACTCATTGAATCACTCCCTCCTCCCCTGAGCCAAACCTAAGGAGTTAATGAATAGTCCGTCCCCTCGTTTCATGAGCACTTTAGTGCGGAGATGAAGTACAAGCGCGACCTGAAACGCTGGGATAATTGGGGCGCTGTTGAAATGTGCCACGAGCTTGAGAGGGCAGGCAGCCAATGGCGGGAGCGGGCGTACCAAGTGGACTGAGGGCGCGGGGAGAAGGGAGACTGCCGCCTGCGGGTGTATCCAGGCCGCCAGCCTCTATCTCAAATTCTCCAACGCTCTCACAATCTGCGGTAAACCTCTCGCCTATGGGCCACGCGCACAACGAGTACCACGACCTCATCCTCCAGCACCGAATACACGATCACATAATCCTTGCTCGCGTGGACCCGGCGCAGTTCCGGATACCCCTCAAGCTGGCACGATGGCCGGCGATAGGGGTCTTCCACCAGCAAATCCAACCAACGTGCCACACGCTTCTGAACGTGCTTGGGCAACTCCTCGATCTGATCCTGGGCCTTGCGGGGAATCCTGAGCGTATAGGCCATGTCACAGCCCCAGCTTTCGTTTCACATCTTCCCAGTCGGCCGCCTTGCCGGTTCTGCGGTAGGCCTTCAGCTCCTGCATCGCCTCCTCGGCGAATTCAGTGCGGACCGCGCTCTTGCCGGCCTGTTTCTGAAGCCGCAGGAAGTCGCGTTCCGGCAC
>JBEKKG010001032.1:0-2939 GCA_050010835.1 Planctomycetota bacterium | reverse complement strand
CGGCAACGACGATCCGCGGACAGTGCATCGTCAGAACTCCACCCCTTTTTGCGCCTTCCGCCCCGTTGAGAAGGCGTGCTTGATGCAGCGCATTTCAGTCACTGTGTCGGCGAGCGCCAGCAGGCGCGGCGTCGCCCCACGGCCGGTCAGCACCATTGTGAGAGCAGGCGGCCGTTTCCCGACCAGCGCCGCCACGTCATCCTCGCTCAACAAGCCCGCGACCACAGCCCCGCAAATCTCGTCCAAGATCACCAGTTCGTACCGGCCTGACGCCAGCGCCAGGTCGGCCTGCACGAGGCCCGCCGCCGCGGCACGGCGGTGCTCCTCAAACTGAGGGCTCCCCGGCTTGGGCAAGAAGCCGCGTCCGGCCTGCACCAGTTCGAAGCCCGGCAAGTACCGCATTGCCGCCAGTTCGCCAGTCGGCGCCGCCTTGATGAACTGGACCACCAGCACGCGCAGGCCATGCCCGCAGGCGCGCAAGGCCATGCCCAGCGCCGCCGTGGTTTTGCCTTTTCCGTCGCCGGTGAAGAGCAGCACCCGGCTGGCCTCTGGAGCACCGGCGTCTCGCCGGCTGGCCTTTGGCTCCTGGCTCATCCCGCTCCTCCTCGCCACAGCGCCAGGACCAGGACGCGCAGGCCGATAAAGAGGCACAGCGCCAGCAGCGCCGTGAGGAGCATCAGTGCATTGGCGCGCGCGATGTGTTCGCCTTGAAGCGGCTCGTGTGGGTCGCCGATCAACGCTCCTTGATGCGGCTCGCCCGCGTAGAAATTCAGGCCGCCCAACTGCACGTTCAGCGCTCCGGCCACAGCCGCCTCCGCCAGGCCGGCGTTGGGGCTGGGATGTTTGCGGCCGTCGCGCGCCAGCACGCGCAGCGCCGCCACGGGACGATAGCGCAACAGGGCGGCGGCAATCGCGACAAGTGGCGCGGTCAGCCGTGCGGGCAGGAAGTTGGCCGCGTCGTCCACGCGCGCCGAGACCCGGCCGAACTTGAGGTAGCGCGCGTCCTTGTGGCCAAACATGGAATCGAGCGTGTTGATGGCCTTGTAAACCAGCGCACCGACCGGGCCGCCCACTACAGCAAAGAAGAGCGGCGCGGTGACGCCGTCCACGGTGCTCTCGGCCACGCTCTCCACTGCCGCGCGGACGACGCCCGCCTCATCCAGGTTCGCCGTATCGCGGCCCACGATCCAGCCCACGCGCCGGCGGGCTTCCGGCAGGTCGCCGGCGCGCAAAGCCTGCAGCACGTTGCGGCTGTGGTCGAGCAGATCGCGCGCCGCGAAGGCGGTGTAGAGCAGCAGCACGGCGGCCACATCTCCTGCCACTGGACTCAGACAGCCGGCCCCGGCCACCAGGCCCCACGCGGCGCCGCCGCTGGCGCCGGCGATGAGCGCCCAGGCCACACCGCCGGCCAGATATTCGCACGGAATGGCTTTGCGCAGAGGCGCCTCCAGCGCCGCCGCGCAGCGGCCGATGAGCTTCACCGGATGTGGCAGCCAGCGCGGATCGCCCAGCAGCAAGTCCAGCCCGAAGGCGGCGAGAATCTGATGTTCGAGTCTCATCCCGCGCACCTCAATCCCAGCAGCTTGTAGATCCGGTCCATGCGCAAGCTGCGCCGCACGATGTCCGCGAGCCGATCGAAGGCCGGTTCGAGATCGTAACGCGCGCACACTTTTCCCAAGACCGGCAGTTGCTTGCGCGTGCGCAGGCGGTCCACGAACCAGCGGCGGAATTCATCCCGGTCGAAGATGCCGTGCAGATACGTGCCCCAGACCAGGCCCGCCGCGGAACCCGCCCCGATGATCTCGCCGTCTTCACGCTGCACCAGCGGTTGCGCGCGCGAAGTCTCGCTGCGCCCGTGGTGGATCTCGTAGCCTGCCAGGGGGAGGCCGGAGGGCAAGTGCGTGGCGGCCACGCGCGTCAACGTCTTCTCCCGGGCCAATGTCGTGGCCAGGGGCAGCAGACCCAGGCCGGGCAGCGCGGGGCGGTTCGATTCGAGCTGGTGCGGGTCAGCAATGCTCTCGCCGAGCATCTGCAAGCCGCCGCAGATGCCCACGATCTCCGTCTTTCCAGCCGCGGCCAGGGCCAGGACTTTTTGCTCCAATCCCGTGCGCCGCAGATGCTCCAGGTCGCCAATCACGTTTTTGCTGCCGGGCAGCACCACGGCATCGGGCGCGCGGAGTTCGGAGCCTGAGCGCACGATGCGGACGCGCACGTCTGGCTCCAGCCGCAGGGCGTCAAAGTCGCTGAAATTGGAGATGTGCGGCAGGTCGAGGACCGCCACCTCAATCGGCGCGCCATTGGAGCCGTGCGCATCGAAAGCGCCGTCCTTGAAGGCCACCGAGTCTTCTTCAGGCAGGCCCAACTGGTGGATGTACGGCACCACGCCCAGCACGGGCCGCCCCGTGTGCTGCTGCGTGTATTCCAGCGCATCGCCCAGCAGCGACTCCTTGCCGCGGAAGCGGTTGACGACGAAACCGGCTATGAGCGCCCGTTCCCACTCAGCCAGCACTTCCATCGTGCCGACGAACGAGGCGAAAACGCCGCCGCGGTCAATGTCGCCCACCAGGAGCACCGGCGCGCTGGCATAGCGGGCCATCTGCATGTTCACGATGTCATGCGCTTTGAGGTTGACTTCCCCCGGACTGCCCGCGCCTTCCAGCACTACCACCTCGTACTCTCCGGCCAGCTCGTCGAAAGCGCGCTTGGCCGCCGCGAAGGCTTCCGGTTTGTAGCGGATGTATCGGACGACCTCCATGTTTCCGACAGGCTTGCCGGAGACGATGACCTGCGAGCCTGTATCGGAGTTGGGCTTGAGCAGGATCGGGTTCATGCGCACGTCCGGCTCGAGGCGGCAGGCTTGCGCCTGCACGGCCTGCGCACGGCCCATCTCGCCGCCCGCGCGCGTGACGAACGAGTTCAGCGACATGTTCTGCGACTTG
>JBEKKG010001031.1:0-2945 GCA_050010835.1 Planctomycetota bacterium | reverse complement strand
TTCCAGTCTGCTGTATCGCGGGCTTCCAGCCCGCAGACCATCTTTTGCCTCTCGTGCCGCCACGAGCTATCCACGTCCTGCCGACTGGAAGTCGGCGATACAGCAGGTTGGAAACCTGCGCTACAAGGGCTCAGCTTTTCCATTTTAAGTCTCCATTCTCCACACCTTGGTCCTGAACCGCGGCAAGTCTGGCTCGATTTCCGTGACGCGCCCATCGCTCTGCTCTCCTGTCCACAGGTCGCTGAGGACGGCTGGCGCCGGAAGAACTATCCTCTTCCGGCCCGCGCTTGCCGTATGGAGGCAAAGCAGTGAGCGGTTGGCGTAGAGCACGTCGTTGCTCTCGCACCAGACATGGACGCCCGCGAAGCGCGCCAGGTTGCGAAACAGTTCCGGGCCGAAGTTCAGCATCGCCAGGTACACGCTCTTCCAGCCCGCGTGTTCGCGCAAGGCAAAAGCCGCTTCGCCGCCGTCGCGCAGGCGGCCAAAGACTGTGGCTTGCGGATCGTCGGCAAAGAAGACTGGGCCGGCTGAGCCTTCCGTGCCAAAGCTGAGCGCCTTGCCGCCGCGGGTAAGTATGGACTTCCGGTCCTCAATGCACACATGGATGTTCTGCCGATGCATGCGCCAGCCAAGGCGCATGCCGATGAGTTCCTCGTTCGGGCGCGGATCGAGCGCGTTGTCGTCGAGCACGCCGGGGGCATAGGTCCAGCAGAAGACGCGGCCGTCCTTCTGCCAGCGGCGGAGGCCTTCAGCCGCTTGTGGGGTAATCACCGCACAATTCACGAAGATGAGCAGCTTGTATTGGCCGCCGGGAAAATTCGCGGCGCGCAGGTCGTTGAGCTCGTAGATATCGAACGGCAGTCCCGCCAGGCCCCAGCGCCGCGTGCAGAGGTCCAGCAACAGGCCGTGATTGGACTCCAGCTCGAAGCGCAGCAGCGAGCCGTTCATCGCAGCCTGGTGGGCAGGCGTGTCCTCGGAGCAGACGAAGGCCGTTTCGCTGAGCGAGCGGCGGTCCCAGTTGACGGCCTGCCTGCCGATGTCCGAGAGGCGTTTCAGCGTCTCGACGATGCAGGGCTCCTGATAGTTGTGGCAGCGGATGTCGAACCACCAATACGGCGTGCCCGTGATCAGGTTGTGGACGTGGTCGCGCTGGAGGATCGCGGCTTGTTCTTCCTCATCGCGCCCGCAGTAGCCCTGCTCCCAGCGGTAGACGGGGTCCGGGATGACAGGCTCGGCCGTGAGCGGCGGGATGCCCGAGGTGTCCGCCTTCTTCCAGGCTGCGCGGTATTGCGGCGGGAGGTTGGAAACCGTCACCAGGTCCACTTCCGTATAGTGCAGTTTGTTGTGCAGGTTGCAGGAGTGCGGCAGGCCGATGTAGCCGCCGGGGCCGCCGGCGTAACGGCAGTCGTAACTCTCAATGTCGGAAATGAAATCCACCCAGGGCGACTCGTGCAGGCGCTGGATCAGACCATGCCCGTATTCCTGGATGTAGCTGTAGACCCCTGTTTCCCACCACAGGTAGCTGTGAAATCCGCCGGCGATGATGGGTGAGCCCGCCGCCTCCTTGGCTGCGCGGCAGACGGCAATGAAATGCGCGGCGAGGGTTTCATTTAGAAAGCGATAG
This sequence comes from Planctomycetota bacterium, assembly GCA_050010835.1. Lineage (GTDB taxonomy): Bacteria > Planctomycetota > SZUA-567 > H5-PLA8 > H5-PLA8 > JAPLOD01. Next base: position 1,321 of record JBEKKG010001031.1, on the reverse strand, counting down.
AAGTCCACGGCCGGCCGGTCGGTGGCCGGATTGCGCAGGCTGTAATAGCCCCAGATGTGGCTGCCGTTGCGCATAAAGCCCGTGGGGCAGGGCGCGGTCTCGAAGGCAGCCTTGTCGTCCCGCCACGCGCGCCGCAGCGCCGCGGCGTCATCCTGGTAGCGGCGGCGCAGCCAACCGCGGAATTCGCGCGTGTACACCGGGTGGTACTTGCCTTGGTAGTAGTCGCCCACGTCAAAGGGCAGCCATTCCTCGGTGCTGCCCGCATTCAACATGAAGCCGAGGATGCGCGGCGCCCAGCGTGTGGTCTTCAGCCACGCCGTGAAATCCCGGACCAGGCGCAGCACGTGCTCCAGCCACACCGGAGAATGGATCACCGCGACTGAAAGCGTGCCCTGGAAATTTCCGGCGGCATCCGGCGGGTTGTGGACTTCCGAAGGATGCGCTTTGGCGAACCAGGGGTCGAGCAGTCCCAGGCGCACGCGAATGAGCCATTTCGAGTTGCCTGAGTGTTCCTCAAAGAACGCGAGCTTCTTTTCCGCGTAGCTCCAGTCGTACTGTCCCGGCCCTTTCCAGCAATGGATGCCGCACTCGATCCAGATCATCATGATCTCGACGCCGCCGCGCACAAAATCCCGCACGACCTGCGGGTCGTCGAAAGCGCAGCTTGTGGCCGTCATGCCGTGCAGCGGCTGGCCGTCCACGAAAAGGACGGGCACACCGTTATGCGACCGCACTTCAGCTCTGGCGAACGACATTTGGTTCCCCTCTGTTCTCTTCATGCCGCTATAGAGGTTACACCGGAAGGGCAATTGCAAAGGCACGAGAGCGGGCGATAATCTCAAGCAGCAGCACGTTCCTTCGGCTGGCGCAACGGAGCGCATCAGCGTCTCGCGCTGGAGTCCTGCGCCTTGTGAGGAGTTGCGATGATCGAAAGACTCCAGTTGGCCGGCTACAAGTCCATTCGCGAACTTGATCTTCACCTCAGGCCGCTCAATGTGCTCATCGGCGCAAATGGGGGCGGAAAATCCAATCTCGTTTCATTCTTTGACTTCCTGCGGCAGATGGCTGATGGGCAACTCGCTGTTCACGTCGGCAAACACGGCGTTCGGAGCCTGCTCTATGGCGGCGCGAAAGTAACACGAGGCATTAGCGCGGCCATTCACTTCAGGACGGAGACGGCTGGCGGCTCCTATGAGTTCGAGCTCTCGTATAGCTTCGGAGACAAGCTCATATTTCGAAAAGAGTTGCTTGCAGGGGAGGAGTGGCATGGAGGAAATCTGGGGGGGTCGGGGACTTGCAACGCGAATCTCGGCCAGGGCCA
>JBEKKG010001030.1:0-2957 GCA_050010835.1 Planctomycetota bacterium | reverse complement strand
CTCCCATTCCCGCGACGCAATCCGGGGGCTGCGCTTCGCTTGCCCCCGGCTTACATCCTTGGCCTCTCCGAGGCCAACAGCACAGTTGTGTAAGACTCCCGGTAACGTTGCTACAGTCTCGAAATAAGGGACGGCAAGGGAAAGAAGGGAAAGAAGGAAATGAAGACAGACCATCCCAACGGCGGGGACTGACGCCGCGCCGCGAGCCTCATTCCCCCTTCTCCCCTCGCCGCCGCCGGCACGATCCAATTGCCTGCGGGCCTGGACCTCTCGGCAGCTCAGACGCTTGCTGTGTCTCTGGGCAACGTGGTTGACACGGAGATCGTGGGGAGATCGTGGGACAGAGCCGCGTTTGTTTGCCTGTTTGGCCGTAAACGCGGCTCTGTTCCGCGAACCCCATCTCTTCACCTTTTCACCCCCTCACCTCTTCACCCCTTCACCCTCCCACCTCATCACCTCTTCACCTGTTCACGTCTTGCCGGCCTCTTCCCTGTAAACAGGCTTACTGGCCGGCTGCGCACTCGAATGCCGCACTGGGCCGCCGCGCCTTGCATCCGCTCCGGTGTATGCTATGAGGGTTCCGGGCGCCGGTGTCCGCATTCCAGGGGCAGGCGCGCGGGCTGTGGGCCGACAATAGAGGGCAGACGCATGGCACAGACGGAGGCGGTGGACGCACAAATAGACCTCGCGCTGGTCGAGCAGGCACATCAGGCCCGGGACAGGATCCTCAAGGAGATACGCAAGGTCATAGTCGGGCAGCAGGACCTCGTCGAGAAGGTCCTGGTCGCGTTGTTTGCCGGCGGCCACGTGTTGATCGTGGGCGTGCCCGGCTTGGCTAAGACGCTGCTGGTCAGCACGCTGGCCAAGACCCTGACCATGAGCTTCAGGCGCGTCCAGTTCACGCCCGACATGATGCCTTCGGACATCACCGGCACGGAGGTGCTGGAAGAGGACCACGCCACGGGGCACAAGGAGTTCGTGTTCGTGCAGGGCCCGGTCTTCGCCAACCTGATCCTGGCCGATGAGATCAACCGCACGCCGCCCAAGACCCAGGCGGCGCTCCTGGAAGCCATGCAGGAGAAGCACGTCACGGTGGGCAAGAAGACCTACGTGCTCGAAGAGCCGTTCATGGTCATGGCCACACAGAACCCCATCGAGCAGGAAGGGACCTACCCGCTGCCCGAGGCGCAGCTCGACCGCTTCATGTTCAACCTCTGGGTGGACTATCCGGGCGACGAGGACCTCAAGCAGATCATCAAGACGACCACCGCCGGCGGCTTCGAGGCCCCGCTCCCCGTGCTCGACGGGCCGGCGGTGCTGAAGCTGCGGGACGCAGTGCGGATGATCCCGATCAGCGACCATGTGCTCGACTACATCGTCCGCCTGGTGACCGCGACGCACACGAAGAAGCCGAACGTCCCCGAGGCGACACGCAAGTACCTGGAATGGGGTTGCGGCCCGCGCGCCGGACAATACCTGAGCCTGGGCGCGAAGAGCCGCGCGCTGCTGCGCGGCAATCTGCAGGCCACTGCCGAGGACGTGCGCTTCGTCGCTCACGCCGTCCTCCGCCACCGCATCGTGACCAATTTCACCGCCGTGGCCGACGGGGTGGATGCGGACGAAATCGTCGGCCGGCTGCTCCAGGAGATTCCCGAGGGCCTGGCCTGACCCGAAACATTCAACACAGAGGGCACAGAGAACACGGAGGAAAAAACATTGGAAACAACAGTAAATCCTTTCGTACTTCCCCCTCTGCGTTCCTCTGTGTCCTCTGTGTTTAGATAAAGGTTGCACCCGTGCCCACCGGCGCCCCAATGAAACTCCTTGACCCCCAGGTGCTGCGCTCGATCAGCTCCATCGAGCTGAAGGCGCGGCTGCTGGTCGAGGGCCTGTACTCCTCGCGCCACCGCTGCCGCTACTACGGCTACAGCGTGGAATTCAAGGATTACCGCGAATACGCCGCGGGCGACGAGCCGCGCATCATTGACTGGAAGGCACTCGCGCGCACCGAGCGCTACTACGTGCGGCGCTTCGAGATGGAATCGAATATGAACGTGGTCTGCCTGCTGGACGCCAGCGGCTCGATGAGCTATCGGCCGCAGGACCCGCGGCGGCTGACGAAGATGGAGTACGCCTGCTGCCTCGTGGCCTCACTGAGCTATCTCGCCAGCAAGCAACAGGACAGCCCCGGCCTGGTGACGTTCACGACCGAGATCAAGGAGTTTCTTCCGCCGCACCAGGGCAACCGGCACCTGTACGCGCTGCTGGCGCGGCTGGAGGCGCTCCGGCCGCAGGGCGAGACGGACCTGGAGGACGTCCTCAAGAAGGTGGCCCTGCGGCTGCGCCGGCGCGGCATCTTCATCCTGGTCAGCGACTGCCACGGCGACCCGGCCCGCGTGTGCGACGGCCTGCGGCACCTGGCGGCGCGGGGGCATGAGGTCATCGTGCTGCACCTGCTGGACCACGATGAAGTCGCGTTCCCGTTCCAGGCCCTGACGAGTTTCCGCGACTTGGAGACCGGCGTCGAGATCATGTGCGACCCGCTGCGGCAGCGGCGCGAGTACGCCGGGCGCCTGGGCGCCTTTCGCGACGCCATCCGCGACGGGACCGTCGCTTGCGGCGCCGACTACTGGTTCATTGACACGGCCCAGCCCATTGAGTTCGTGCTCCGCGATTACCTCCTGTACCGGAGGCAACGGGGATGAGCCTGCTGGCGCCCGCCATGCTCGCAGGGGCCGCGGCCCTGGCCATCCCGGTGGTCCTGCATCTGATCGCACGCCACCGCTTCCCCGTGCGGGACTTCCCCACGATCCGCCTGCTGCAATACGAGCGGCGGACGAACGTCTTCGCCTGGAAGCTCGTGGATCTGAGGCAATTGCTCCTCCGGCTGCTGGTGCTGGCGCTCCTGGTGCTGGCGATGGCGCGGCTCTTCTCCCCCGCGCTTTCCTCTGGCCCGG
>JBEKKG010001029.1:0-2958 GCA_050010835.1 Planctomycetota bacterium | reverse complement strand
CTAGTGCTTCCTCGCGCCGCCCAAGGTCACTCAGGATGTTGGCCAGATTGTTCAGCGAACCCGCGAAGACGGGCAGGAATGCGCCGGGTTGCACCTTGGCCAGTTCCTCATAGAGCCGCGCGGCCTCCTGAGCGTTGAAGAGCGCATCCTCGGTACGCTCGACTTCGGAGAACATCAGGGCCAAGTTATGGAGCGAAGCGGCCAAATCCCGGACGAACGCGACGGGATTGGCGGCGGCCAGCTTTTCGTAGGAATCCACTGTTTGTTGTGCCAGACGTATCCCTTCTGCGTGGTTGCCGCGCGCAAACTCCATCAAAGCCAAACGTGAATTCTGCACGGCCTGAACTTCGGGCGCGGAGTTGCACGCTTCCATGGCAACCCATCTCTGCCGCTCGATGTCTTGGTCGCCAGGCTGCTGACCAAAGAGTTCTGGATTTTTGAAGACAGGCCTTTCACTGCTGACGGGCGAACGGTCCGTGAGCCTCATGCCTGAACCACGTATGGACCACAGGTCCGGCGCTTCATGGCCCAGAGCACGTTCCAAACGGGGTGGGACACACAGCAGGAGCGGAACACGCAGGCGCTGGATGATTTCATTGCGCCTCTCGTTCAGGTGCCGGAAAACCGCGCGCCATTCGTTCTCAGCGGAAAGCGAACTGGCGGAGGCATCCAGAGCGATTGGACTCCCGCCCGGCTTGGAGTCCTCGATTGCTGTCTGGAGAGAGCGCAGCAGGTCATTGGCAAAGGGCTGGCCTTCGCCCGGTGGCGGACGAACGCAGCGGACGGACGCGCCTGCTGCTTCAAGCGCAGCCTCGAGCACCCGACGTGTATCGCAGACGAGGACGTGAAATTCAAAGCCGGTGTTCAACCTCAAGGATTGGGCGAAACGGGAGACCTCTACCTGCTCCTCCGGACCAAGCGGACCAGGCGGCCCAAGTTCAATCCTGCCGGGTTCAGCGGCGCTCAAGGCGCAATCCCTGGAATCTGGGCTACGGCGGGATGAAGGTCCCACCAAGTTTTTTCGTTGCAATAACGAAGGACGATATGGTTCTGCAAAGCCCGATCCGCGGTGGCCCGGTGGGCGTCGCTTTTGATGTCCAGTTCCTTGCTCTTGGCCACATGTCTGAGCCAGGGGTAATCGTCTTGCGTTACAACAATTCGGTAGCGCTCCTTTTGTTCGTTCAGCCAGCTCGCAAAGGCCTTATCGGAAACTGGATATGCCGGTGTCTCGATCAGTCGCCGCAGAACGTTGACCACATCGCGCGGGTAGCCTCCCGACTGCACGATCACCTCAGTGATTCGCGGCTCACACTGTTCCTGGCCGAGGATCTCTTGGAGCGCGTGGTCTGGAATTCGGAGTCGCACCAATTCCCGCATGACGTCGATTCCCTCTTGGCACAGCTTGCCGTCTTGATTCCGGACCTTGACCACAGGCATGAAGTCTACCTGGAGTGTGGCCAAGCGCGCATAGACAGCCGGCGGAATTGTGAGCACCGAATGGACAGGCAAAGCGAGATAGGGCGCGCCGCCCGCAAATAGCTTCTCAGCACTGGCCAGCACCTGGTCATAAGTGGTGGTGGGGCCACGCAACTTCTCCAGCGAATCAAGTATAACCACCAGTCCAGCGTGACCGCATTTCTTGGCGCGGCCTTCAAGAAGGCGGAATTCCTCACGGATTTCTTGGAGGAAGCGGGGCAGGTGGTTGGCAACGTTTTGGCGCAGGCGCTCACGAAGTGCAGGGCGCATCTTCATCTCCACCGTCAGCGAGGCCGCTTCGGGGATTGAGAACTGTGCCTGCGTGAGCTCGGCGTCCGTCGTCTGCAACCAGTTCCAAAGGCGCTTCAGGTAGCCATCATGAAGGGCTGCGGCGGCGTTCTTGCCTTCCCTTTCAAGGATTAGTTCCTCTGTCCGGTGGACAAGAACCGCCAGGATGTCGAAAGCGTCAATAGTCCCGGTGAGGTCCAGTTCGTTGACGGCGTCTACGAGCGCAACCAGGAGATTATTGGGGGGACTGGAGAGCAGAGCTTTGAGGCGGCGCAATTCCGTGGACTTGCCTGAGCCCGGAAGGGCAGAGAAAAAAAGCTGCACGGGTACTCGGGGAGAAAGAGAAATGGGCTCGGCCAGGCGACCCACCCAGCCTCTGCCGCGCGGCGCGGCCGGACATTGGTCAATATCCAGGTTCCTCTCGTCGTTCGGTTCGAGCGGTTCGTCGCGGCATTGCGCGTAGTAACGCTGCTTGTCTTTAAGGTCCACAAAGCCCCCTTCTTTGATCCCCTCTGTGGCAGTGTCGCACCACAGAACACAGATGCACAACAACCTGAGGGAAATATGATACAGGGTGCGGCGGTATTGGCAAGGCACGGCTGGCGGCACGGCGAAGCATTAGGCATTGGACTTTAGGCTTCGCGTGCCGTCCAAATCCGGGCTATGGGATAAATGGGAAGAATGGGAGCTATGCAGCCCCGCAAAACTGTACGCCGGCCAGGGACCAGCCCAGTTCAGACGTATGCCGTTCCGCCTTTCTTGCGCATCCAGCTTCTCCAGCGCGGACAGGAACGCTTGAGCCTTGTCTCGTCTCACCAAGCAAGCAGCGTTCAGCAACAACATGCCGTTGCCGCCTTCAGGCTCGCGCAACGGCAGCAAGACGAGGTCTTCGGCAATGCGCGACAGCGCCGCGGCGATCCGTTTGGCGTGGTTGTGGCCCTGCTCACAGGCTTCTTCCTGGGCCGCGCGTTGACGCACTCGGCCGAGCAGGTATGCGGAGCCCTCGCCGGCGGAGGCCTGGCCGGACCTCTGGCACCCCCTCACCCCGCGTTCGCTGCGCTCACATCGGCCCTCTCCCCACAGGGGAGAGGGAACGACATACGCCTTGACGGACCACTCGGCTCGGCCTTCTAGGCGGTGAAGCACTTTAGTTAGGGAAGGACGGTGGCGCGCAAGGACCTGCTTTACAGAGGC
>JBEKKG010001028.1:0-2973 GCA_050010835.1 Planctomycetota bacterium | reverse complement strand
GTGTCCAGCGGGTAGGCCTTGTCGAGTTCAGCCGCCAGCTTCTCCGCCCCTGCCGTGTCGCCTGCCCGCGCCAGGGCCAGTGCCGCTATCGCCCGCACATCGCGGTTCGGGGCCAGCTTCACTGCCGCATTGGCCTCGGCACGCGCCTGCTCCCGGTTTCCCGCTTCCACCTCGCGCAGCCCTGCCGCTGCCTGATAGGCTGCGGCCGTCTCTTTGGCGTCGTTGTGCTGGGCTGAATCCATCGCCCGCCCTGTCAGCTCGTGCGCGTTCTTCAGCTTGCCGTACCAACCTTCCGTGTCCGCTTGCGTGGCCAGCAACAGGTCTTCCGCGCCCAAACATAACGCTCTATTCGTAGAAGGGCCCCGGCCCGCACGAGACCGCATGGTGAGGCCTTATCCTTTCACTGGGCCCGGCTTCGGCTCGGCGTTCATTGATCGCACACATGCCAAACCGCAGCATGTATGCGCTCGCCGCCTACGCCTTGATTTGCGCGGCCAGTGCGACCAAAGGCGCAAGCCTTAGCTTGACTTTGAATTGCTACGGGAGTAAATAGTGCTTAGCGATCAATCTAACTCCAAGGAGGCTAGCCTTGAACAAAACTATGTGGGTGAAGTTAGTGGACGGGTTGGAGGTTATACGGCTGTGGGAGACTCCAGACGGTCCTAAGAAGCCTGAGATCGCGATTCTACGGCTGTCTGACGCGATGTATGAGAAGTTCCATGAGGATCCCCAGGTCTTTCTCGAGGAACACAAGGTCTTTCCGTTCACGTTGCGCAGGGTTGATCTGGTGCATTCACCTCAAAAAAAGACCCTGAGGGACAAGAGTTGCGCCATGATAGGCGCAGCTTTGCACAGGATCGACTGCTCGGTGGTGGTTACGCTGGAGGGCGAAGCTTCTTGAGGGTGGAGCCCCACCCCTTGTGCGAGCTAGGGGGGAAGGCCGACACGGCTCAGCAGTTTGTGGAAGCGTGGGTCAGGCCGCAACGGGGCGAGGGCCTCATCCACTTTCAGCCACGTGAGGTAGGTGTCGCGCTCGCGATAGGCCTTTTCAAGCCACGTGAAGGCCTGTTCGTTCTCGCCGAGGGCCACATGAACTGCGGCGAAATAGCAAGGGGGCAGATACGCGCCTTTGGATAGCTGGCACAACTCCTGGAGCACCTTGTGCGCCTCAGCTTTCCTCCCCGCCAGCGCATAGGCACGCGCGAGCCCCACGACGCGAGCCGGGTCGCTTCCCGAAAGGGAGACCGCACGCTCGGAAGCTGCGATCGCCTCCTCATACTGGCCCTTTGCCAAGTACGCCGAGCCCAGGCAATCATAGCCGCCATCTGAGTTTGGATCCGACTCCAGTACTCGCCGGCACTGTTCGACCGCTCGGTCGTATTGGCGGGCGTAATAGAACGTCCATCCTGCGGTGATCTGGGTCAGGTTGGAGAGCGGGTCGAGTTGCTGAGCACGACGGATCTCGGCCAGCGCTTCCTCGCCGTGGCCCAGCGCCGATGAATAGATGGAATACATGCGGTGGGCTTCCGCGTCACTTGGGTTGAGTTCGAGGGCGCGCTTGAACTCCTTCTCCGCCGCCGCCCAGTCCCAATCGCCGTAGTAGCGGACAGCGGCGAGGGCAGTGTGAGCGCGGACCAGGGTGGGGTCAAGGTCCAGGGCCTTGAGCGCGTATTGCTTGGCTTCGGGCATGGCCACCCCCGCAGGAAGTTCCGGAGTCGCCCAGTAGTAGTCGGCCAAGCCGGCATAGGCAGGAGCGTAGCCGGGATCTATGCTTACTGCCTGTTCGAAGTACTCCCTGGCTTTTCGCCGCTGCTCGTTAGTTCCCCGATTCAAGTAAGTGCCCTTGAGGTAAGCCTCGTGAGCTGCCGGGTTAACCGGGGGGGTATGGGCGAGGCGCCCCTGCTCCTGCGGGGCTAGCGCACCCTGGATCTTGTTGGCAATCGCACCCGCCACCTCGCTCTGCAAGGCCAGGATGTCACGCAGGTCGCGCTCGTAGCTTTCCGCCCAAAGGTGGCGGTCCGCCCGCGCGTCGATCAGTTGCGCGGTGATTCGCACTCGGTCGCCACCGCGAAGCACAGAGCCTTCAATGACCGCGTCTACGTTGAGCTGCCGAGCGATTTCCGGCAGTCCGCCCGGCGGACGGGTCCCCTTGAAGCGCATCACCGAGGTCCGCGAGATCACCCGCAGCGAACTGATCTGGCCCAGGTCGGCAATCAGCGCCTCCGTCATGCCGTCCACGAAGTATTCCTGCTTGGGGTCACCCATAAGGTTCTCGAGCGGCAACACCGCCAGCGATTCGATGCGCGGCGCGCCAGCTCGACCGAACACACGCTCGCGCCAGCCGCCCACGTTGAAGCCAAGAAGCACCACCCCGAGCGCTGCCACAATCACCGCAGCGCCCACGGCCAACGCCTTGTACGGCCCGCCGCGGCGGGTGCCCTCCCGCAGGCGGGCGAAGCCCGCCCCTACCGAAGCCACTGCGCTCCGGCCTGATCCCGTATCGCGCTTCAGCCGCTTCAGGTCGGCGCATAGCTCGGCGGCGCTCTGGCAGCGGAGGTCCCGGTCTTTCTCCAGCGCCTTGTTGATGATGCGTTCCAACTCGGCAGGACAGTGGGGATTCAGCCGCACTGGCGAGGTGGGCGCGCGGTTCAGAATCGCATCAAAAATGAGCACGGGAGTTGTCCCGGAAAAGGCCGGGTGACCTGTCGCCATCTCGTAGAGCACCGCGCCGAAGCTGAACAGGTCCGTCCGCGCGTCGAGTTCTTCCCCACGCGCCTGCTCCGGCGACATGTAGGCCACGGTCCCCATGGCCACGCCGGGGCTGGTGAGATGCTCGGGCTCGATGGAGGCGGTGGGCAGCGCAGAGGCTCCCACGGCTTCCGCCGCCCGCCTGGGCTTTGGTGCCAGCTTGGCCAAACCAAAGTCCAGGACCTTCGCCTGGCCGCGCTGGGTCACGAAAATGTTCGCTGGCTT
>JBEKKG010001027.1:0-2973 GCA_050010835.1 Planctomycetota bacterium | reverse complement strand
GAACTAGCGGGGGTCAATTGGCAGACGCCGGGCTTTCCGCAGGAGGACAACTATCCGGCCTGCGTGATCACGTGGAATGATGCCCAGGAGTTCTGCAAATGGGCCGCGAAGCAAACGGGGAGAAATGTTTGCTTGCCCACCGAAGCGCAATGGGAATACGCCTGCCGCGCGGGCACGACGACGCGGTACAACACCGGGGACAAGGACAGCGATCTGGAACAGGAGGGCTGGTTCAATAAGAATTCCGGGATGCACACGAATGCCTGTGGGCTGAAGAAGCCGAACGCCTGGGGCTTGTACGACATGCACGGCAACGTGTGGCATTGGTGCCAGGATTACTTCAGCGACAAGTATTACGCTGAATCGCCCCTGGTCGATCCCAAAGGCCCAACCAACGGAGGAGATCGTGTGTTGCGCGGCGGCGCCTGGGTTGAGTACCCGGGCGATTGCCGCGCGGTCCACCGCGGCAGGAACAGTCCTGGCCACCGGAACACAAACCTCGGGTTTCGGCTGGTGCTGGACTTTTAACCCTTTGTACTTTGTTCTTTTTCTCTTTGCCGCGCCCGAAGGGCGCGGAAAATTTTTCTTGGGCATGCGGAGGTGAGGCATGGAAGAATTGAAGGTCATCTCCGATTTCTACGATTTCATGCTCTGGCTGATCCACCACACCGAGCAGTTTCCTCGGCACCACCGCTACAGCCTCGGCCTTGCTATGGAGAACAGGCTGCAAGTGATCCTGGCGTTGCTGCTGCGGGCCAAGTACAGCGCGGATAAGACCGGCTACCTGAAGGACGTGAACATTGAACTGGAAGTGCTGCGCTTCCAGGTGCGGTTGGCTAAGGACCTGAAGGTGTTGCCGCTGAAGAGCCAGGAACACGGGGTGAAACTGCTGACCGGTATCGGGGCGCAGATTGGCGGTTGGCTGAAGAGCAAAGGGAGGGCAGCGTGAAGCGGGTGGGGGGCTTGTGGGAGCAGATTGTCACCTGGCCCAACTTGGTGCTGGCGGCCCAGAAAGCCCAACGTGGCAAGCGCACGCGGCACGATGTCCTGAACTTCAACTTTCGCCTGGAAGAAGAGTTGCTGGCGTTGCAGGAGGAACTGACGGAGCAGACCTATCTGCCCGGACCATTTCATGTGCATTGGATCACGCGGCCCAAGCTGCGGCAGATTTCCGCGGCGCCGTACCGCGACCGTGTCGTGCATCACGCTTTGATGAACGTGCTGGAACCCATTTTGGAGCGGCACTTTCACCCCCACAGTTTCGCGTGCCGGAAAGGCAAAGGCACGCACGCGGCGGCGAATCACTTGCAGGCGCTGATGCGCCGCTACAGGTACGCACTACAATGCGACATCCGCAAGTTCTTCCCCAGTGTTGACCACGAACTCCTCAAAGCAGATTTTCGCCGGCTCATCAGGGACAAACGGACGCTGGCCTTGATGGATTTCATCGTAGACCATTCCAACGAGCAGGAAGCCACCGTCTCCTGGTTCGCTGGCGATGACTTGTGGACACCCTTGGAACGCCGGCGCGGCCTGCCGCTGGGGAACCTGACCAGCCAATGGTTTGCCAACTGGTTCCTGACCGGCCTTGACCATCAGGTGACCGGGCCGCTGGGGATCGCCGGACATGTCCGGTACTGTGACGATTTTGTCCTTCTGGACGACGACCGTGAGAGGTTGAAGGACGCGGCACTGGCGGTGTCTTCTTGGCTGGCGGTGAAGCGTTTGTTGTTGCATGAAGAACGGCTGCGCGTCGGCCCCGTGGCCGCGGGCTTGGCATTTGTCGGTTTCCGCGTCTGGCCCACGCACCGCGTGCTGAAGAAGGAGAATGTCCGGGGCTTCCGCAGGCGTCTGCGCTGGATGAAGCGGGCGTATGCGCGGGAAGAAATCGAATGGCAAGACGTGAAGTTGCGCTTGAATAGTTGGCTCGGCCATGCGAAACAGGCCAACAGCGGACGGCTGGTGCGGCGCGTGAGCGCGGACTGGACGTTTGCAAGGGGTGGGGCTGAATAGCGCCACGTGTGTTGCGCGGCGGCGCCTGGAATAATAACCCAGACAATTGCCGCGCGGTCCACCGCAACAGGAACAATCCTGGCAACCGGAACACAAACATCGGGTTTCGGCTGGTGCTGCACTTTCAGACGCTCCGTCACTGGAGCGTTGCGCCCAGAATCGGTTGGCTCACGGGCTGGCCGAGCGTGGTCTGAAAGTCCTGGCCCCATTCCTGAGCCGGGAGGGCTTCCCTCGCGGCCAAACCTGCGCAGTACGCCGGGCGGGGCTGGTAGGCCGCAAGGCCGAACGCTCCGCCCGGTGGCTTGAAGACCCAAGGGCCGACCAACTGCGACCACAAAGCTTCACGGAAACGCGCCTGCGAGCGGTATTCGCGCACCATCTCCACGAGCGCCGCCGGCAGGTTGTTGGCCGCCTGCCCCTGTTCGGCCACGCGCACGAAGAGCTCAGGGAATACGCCATTGCGCCGCCGCAGTGCCTCCGCGAAGGGCACCCCGCCGGTGACGTCTTCTTGGACTTGCGCCAAGGCTTTGCGCAGCGCCCCGCTCTGGGCATCCTGGCTCAGCGACCGCAGCGCCTCCGGCAAAGGCAGGTTGGCATCGAGCAGGCCCGCCAGCAGCTCCGAAAACAAGGCCAGATCGGCAGGCGCCAAAGTGCGCCCGCGCGGCTCGGAACGGGATGGGGGCAGCGACTCGCCTGCCGTTGCTCCCAAAGGAACTTCAGCCATTGGAATGACCCCTCACTCGACCGCGATCCAGGAGGATTGCGGCGCATCCCCTTTCCCTCGCGGGAGGGGGCAGGGCGGGTTGGCAACCCACCCTACACTGTGCACCCCAGGATCTGCACGCTTTCTATGTTCTCCACTTAAACCACCGTGCTCTAGCAGTGCGGCGGAAGCATGTCAATAAGAAATCTGCTAAAGTCTCTCGGCCCATCAGCCGAAAAATAAAGGGGTCAAAAACT
>JBEKKG010001026.1:0-2976 GCA_050010835.1 Planctomycetota bacterium | reverse complement strand
CTGCGAAGGGGCGGCGCAGATGCCCTAGCGGGAATTTAGAGTTTGGCTGCGGCCTTATCAGCGCGGCGCATTCTCATCCCGCGCCAGCACTGCGTTCATCCCCTTGCGCCACGCCCAGATTCTCGCCCACTGCGCCTGGTCCGCCAGGGCGGGTTCAAAGCGGCTGGCGTCCACGTCAACATACAGCTCCCGATACTTCGCAGGATCGAAGTTCGGATTGGGCGTATTGCTCTGGGCCTTGACATCCTTGCGCCAGGCGGCCAGGGCCGCGCGCATGCTGGCCACTCGCTCCGGTTGCTGCGCGGCCAGGTTGTGCTTCTCCGGCGCGTCGCTGCTGAGGTCGTAGAGTTCAACGGCGTCATCGTCGTAGTACTCAACCAGCATCCAATCGGCAGCGCGCATGGCGCCGCTGGGGCGGCTGCCCTGGTTGGTGTAATGCGGGAAGTGCCAGAACAGACTGCGGTTGGGGGCGGGGCCGCGTCCGGTCAACAAGGCGGCCAGGCTCTGCCCATCGAGGTTCGCGGGAACTCCAAGTCCAGCCAACTCCATCAGGGTGGGAACCCAGTCGGTGTTGATGACCGGAGCGTCCACGACTGTGCCTGCGGGCACGCGGCCGGGCCAGCGCACGATCAAAGGGATGCGCAGCCCGCCTTCATAGACAAACCCTTTCCCGGCGCGATAGGGCGTGTTGTGCGTGACCTTCGGATGCGGCCCCTCGGGAACATGCAAGCCGCCGTTGTCCGAGGTGAAAACGACGATGGTTTTGTCAGCGAGTCCCAGGGCCTCCAGCTTGGCCAGCAAGCGTCCGACCGTGTCGTCTATGGTCTCGATCATTCCGGCATAGACGGGTTCAAAGGCTTGCGCGTTCTTCTCGATGCGGAATCTCTGGGCGTCGTAGGGGATGTGCGGCGCGTTGTGGGCCAGATAGACCAGGAAAGGGCGGTCCTTGTTGGCCTCAATGAACTGTTCGGCAAACGCGGTGAGATCATATTCGCCTTTGCCGCCCTCGGTGGCCGAGGGCTGGGTGTTGGCGTGGCCGGCGTGGTAGACGTCAAACCCGTGCTCCAGCGGCCCGAAGCCCTTGCCGCCCACGTGCCACTTCCCGATGGCCGCGGAGACATAGCCGGCCTCCTTGAAATAATTGGAGAGCATCTTCTCTTCGAGCGGCACCTGCATCTGGATCTCGGGATGCAGCACCTTTTGCGACACGCAGTTGGGGCGCCCGGGCAGATAGGTCGTCAGGTGCAGGCGCGCGGGCGTCTTGCCTGTGAGAATGGCCGCGCGCGAAGGCGAGCAGATGGGCTGGGCGCAGTATGCGGAAGTGAAGCGCATGCCTTGCCGGGCGAGGCCGTCCAGGTGCGGCGTGTTGTGGTCCTGCCGCCCGTAGCAGCGCAGATCATTGATGCCCAGGTCGTCGCAGAGGATGAACACGATGTTTGGCTTGGCCGGTTGGTTCCCGTCAGCGGCCAAAATGGGCGAACCGGCCAACACCGCGGCCAGCAGGGCCACCAGCAATGGGGTGCATACAGCAGGTATGTGTTCTTTCATCGGATCTCCCCAGATTATCCCAGGGACTCCATTTGTCAAGCGGGGTATGTGCGGGATGTCCAATGGGGCTTGAGGACTAGGGCTTGAGGCTTGGGGTGTTGCACGGTGATCGCCTATTGCCTAAAGCCTGACACCTAATGGCTTTTTAAGCTTGACGCTGGCCCTTGAAACTGTTGTAATCCTGTTATCGTGCTCATGCTGAGACTTTTTTCCGCACAACAGTCCGAAGTCTGTTACGACAGGCTTAAGGAAGGAAACCCTGTTGGGGGCTGAGAAACATGGCTGTAAACACTGTCTGGGGTCTGGACATCGGCGATTCGGCTATCAAGGCCGTTAAGTTGGTGGCGACGGCGGACGGCTGCAGGGTGGCCGAGTTCGACATCGTTGAAATTGTGGTCGGGGAAGACGAAAAAGACCGCGCCAAGCGGGTGCAAACCTCGCTGAACACGCTGACCAGCAACCACCGCTTCGGCAGCGACCCCGTTTATGTGGCAGTGTCCGGGAACGTCTGTTTGCACCGGGAATTCGTCTTGCCGCCGGGTTCCGAGGACAAGCTCATGGACTTGGTGCAGTACGAGGCCAAGCAGCAGGTCCCTTACCCGCTGGAGCAGGTTGAATGGGGCTTTGAACGCTACGAAGACCCCAACGGCGTCGGCGTGGTGCTGATCGCCGTCCGCAAGAACGACATCCAGGATTTGCTGACGCTGGGGGAGAGCTTCAAGTTGAACGTGCGCGGCATCGCGCCTTCGGCGGTGGCGCTCTACAACTTCATCCATTACGAATTCAAGCCGGAAGGCACGACCCTGGTTCTGGACGCCGGGGCGAAGGGCATTGACTTCGTGGTGCTGAACAAGCGGCAGATATATTTTCGCACGATCCAGGTCGCGGGCCGCGAGATCACGCGCGCTCTCGAAACCAAGTTCAAAGTCTCCTATGAGAAGGCTGAGGAACTGAAGAAGAACGTGGCCAAGTCGCCGCAAATGGACAAGATCCTGGACGTGATCGAGCCCACGTTGCGGCAAGTGGGCAATGAAGTGCAGCGCACCATCGGCTTCTACAAGGCCAAGGCGCGCGGACAGCGCATCAACCAGTGCTATCTGCTGGGACATACCTTCCGTCTGCCCCGCATGGCCGACTACCTGCAAACGCAACTGCGCGAGGCTCCCTTCGCCTTGGTCGAAGGCTTGCAGCGCATCAAGCTGGACTTGAACGTCAACACTGAGGTCTGGAACACCGAATTCCCCACGATGGCCGTGGCCCTCGGCTTGGCGGTGCAGGGTCTGGGCAAGAGCGAGTTGAAATTGAACCTGCTCCCCCAGCCCAAGAAGGTCGAGCTCGAACGCGCCAAGTGGAAGGGCTGGATGGTGGCCGCGGCGGCCGCGATCCTGGCAGCGCTCTTCTTCTCCCATCGTCAAGCGGAAAAGGCCA
>JBEKKG010001025.1:0-2979 GCA_050010835.1 Planctomycetota bacterium | reverse complement strand
GTCTTCTCATAGTAGGCCACCAGTCCGCCGAAATCCGGAAGCCCGTATTCCTTGACGGCGTCGAAGGCCAGCACTTCGTCGCTGGACTTGAAGGGGCAGGGCTGCGGCTGGCGGAGGTCCACGCCGCCTTCCAGAAACTCGGCGTGGCCCATGTCCGTCACGCGGCCGCGCTGGCCCCAGGGCACGGGGCCGTCGTTGCTGTTCCAGATGAAGTCGAAGTCCCAGGCGTCTTCAAATGACTTGCCGCGATTTGCGGGCGCGCCTGTGACAGCGCGGATGAGGGGGGCGTTGGAACAATACTCGGTGTGCGCCAGCCGGGGTGTGGGGCGCAGGAAGATGGTATCCAGGCCGATTTGGTAGCTCATGTCGGCCAGAAGCTAAGACGTGAGGAGTTGATGTTGAGCAATTCGAGGATCTCCAGGACTTTTCTCATATCCTGTTTCTTATCCAAGGCCCAGTTTATGATGTTCAGGTTCTCCCCGCCGCGCTTGATCTGAGAGATGATCTCTTGGGCCAGCGGGTCATCCCGGTGGAAACCACGCTGGAGCAATCCGAAGTCGTCGTGGTCCAACTCGCACCAGTACTCTTCACCAGACAGATGCTCGATCCAGCGGTCCCGGCACCAGCGCCACCAATAGCGCTTGCACCAATCCCAGAGGGCTGCCTCGCCCAGGTCCCTGCCTGCTTCTTCCGAGCGAATCCACTTGTACCTCTGCGCTTCCTCCATGGCCAGACGGAAGAGCTCGCCGTCCGACCTGCGCCTGGTCACCAGCCCGCCTGAGCCGTTTGCCGGCGGGACCTGCTGGGGTTTGGGTTCTGCACACATCGTGTAGGCCACGAGCCATCCTCCGGTTAACCCACTGCTAACACCCCCCTGAATACACCAAGTGTACCCAGGCCGAGCGCAAAGTCAATCTTTATTTTGCCTTAACACATCGTAGGCCAGATTTAACGGGCATTTTGCAACGTTCGCTCCTCCAAGCTCAGCGATAATGTTATCGGCAAGGTCTTCTCCAAGCTTTAGCCCACGTCTACTCCTTGCCAAAAGGCAACCGCAGCAGCGCCTGTCCGGACTCGGGCCGGCGGACTGTGATGCTCAGGGTCCGCTCGGCACTGAAGCCGGTGGCCTCAACGGCAGCGCCTTCGGCTGTGGCAGGCTCGGGCGTAAAGCCTGCGGGTACATGCACGACCACAGTGAGCGGCTCGTTCTCCACAAGCTGCACGCCAAGGGAGAGGAGGCGCTTGCCGGCGTCCCATTCATGGCGCGCCAAGCACACGCCGCCTTGGGTGATATGGCGGTCGGTGGAGAGAAATTGCGGCCTGCCCAGGCAGGCGTGGATGGCCAGCAGCAAGTTGCTCCGTGCCTCAATCTTCGCCGCAGCCGCGCCACGGCAGCGCCCCAGGAACCGGCGCCCCCAGAACTCATATATGAGGTACTCGGTCTGGTCATCCAGCCCCAAGTCGCTGAACGCCAGGCGGCACTCGGCGGGCTGATCGCTCCAGTTGAACACCGACACCACGTCCCACGAGCCGAACGGCCGGCGCACCTTGAGGTCCCACACTGGCGCGAGATCAAACACGGGGAAGAGGTCCAGGGGACGGACAGCGCAGACGGGCAGAGCTTGTTGGAGCAGCCTCATCCGCTCGGGCGGGAGCTGGCCCAGTTTGTCGCCGCAGAAAGTCACCTGGCCGGGCAGAGCCACAATGGTCGCCGCCACTTGGGCGACATTCAGAGGCGAGTGCGCGCCGACCAGAAGCGTGTCGGGGTCGTTGTACCAGACGATGTTGTGGACAAAGAACTGGTTCAGCGTCGCGCGCGCCTGCCCGACGAAGTTCTCCCAGTGCGGCGGCTGATTAGGGTGCACAATGTCGGCGCCGATGCGCCCGGCGTCCGCAGACGCGATTTCCGGTCCCGTGTAATGCCCCTGGCAGGCCAGGAAGATGCGGTCGGGGCCAATGCCGCGCCGCAGCGCCTCGATACAGAGAGGATACGGGTTCGCGCCAGGCTCCTTGAACGCCGCCCGGACCTCCGGGCGCTCAAAGAAATGGGCCGAATAGCCTGGGTTCCGCCCCGACATGCCGTCAATCTTGAAGAACTCATAGCCCCACTCCGCCGCCATCAGGCGATGGGTTGCTTCGATATGTTGGCGCACTGCCGGTTGCGAGGGGTCCAGGACGTATCTCCCGCACCAGTTCCGCAGGGGCTTGGCCTCCTTGTCATGCAGGAACCAATCTTTGTGGCCCAGGTAGAACTCCTCGTCGCCCGTCCCAAACGGCACCGTCCAAATGCCGGGGCGGAACCCCAGGGCGCGAATCTGTTCCGCCAGCCACTTCATCCCGTGTGGAAACTTCCGGGGCGAGGGACGCAGCGTCAGGTTGTGGAAGTTGCTCACCGGCAGCACATCCGAGTTGTCCTGCCACGATTCGATGGACCAGATGCTCAGCCCGTAAGGCTTGAGGAACTTGGCCCCCACGCGGGCTTCGTCCAGGTTCTCCTGTTCGCCGGCAGTGTCGAAGTAGACATTCCAGGACATCCAGCCCGTGGGAGGCGCGGGGCAGCGGTTCCGGTCCAGCGGCCGGTAGCCGGGGACGTAGCGCTCCTGGTAATAGCCCTTCACGACCTCCAGTTCGATGGCGCACCCGGCAGGTTGTTGCGGAGCCGCTGTCAACGTGGCCTGGAAGGCCTGCGGCGGCTCTTCCTTGACCGTGACGATCTTGACAGTCTGGCCTGCCAGCCGCAGAGCTGTATCCGTTTCGATATCGAAGAGCGAATCGTTCAACAGGCTGTCGGCAGGACCGGAAGCCATCTGGACGACGCCGTGCGCGCCGCCGGGCGGCCGCGTCCGGCAGGCGAACGACTGCTTGCCGAGGCAAACTTCAGCCTGCCAGACCAGCCGTCCCGCAAACGCCTGGGCCGCGCGATGCAGGACCGTGATCTGCACCGTGGCGTCCTGGCCGGTGAAGCAGAGATAGCCCTGT
>JBEKKG010001024.1:0-2989 GCA_050010835.1 Planctomycetota bacterium | reverse complement strand
GCTCTGGTCCTGGCTGCGCAGATCAACCCAAAACTTGGCGAGGACCTGCGTGCGCGGCTGGCCTATATGCAGCGCGGCACAGGCGCGAAAGCAGCGCTCCCGGCCTCTGCCGGCGGTGGTGACAGCGGGGCCGCCGCCGCTGAAAGCGCAGCCTCAAGCTGGACCGTGCAGCTCACCGACCGGAGCGGCAAGCTGGACCGGGCGGCATACGTCCGCGAGGCCCTGGACTGGAGTCTGGCGGCGCTGCACCGCAAGCTCGGTCCAGACTACGAGCATTATCACAAGAAGGACAAGAAGCCGGATGAGTTCCCGGCAATTTGGGAGCCTGATGACAAGACGAGCAAAGTCGGCCGCAACGGGAAGGGCTTTGTTTACCAGGTTGGCGGGCCGCCGACCGAGGCCCCGGGCGATTACAGCAGCACGCAGGGACAGGTCTTCTACTTTCCCGACAAGCCGGCGGACCCCGGTGTGGACAGGTTCGATGTCCTGGGCATGGGCCACAACTGCTTCACGGAGAAGCCTGCGCCGCCCTGGTGGGGTGGCTGGCACCCGGAGCCAGGCGTAGCGACGCCCGCGTGGAAACAAGCCGCCGGCGGCAACCTCGGTGCGCCGCTCGCCATAGCCAGGTCCAGCGCGTGCTGGTCCAACAGCGCCGTGATGGTGTTTTCGTCAGGGCTCGTGGGCTGCGCCGGAACGTGCACGTCGCAGAGCAGTAATCCGTTCTTCGCCTTCCCCAAGAGCAAGATCCCGACTGCCGTGGCTGTCACGAACAAGAATGAGTTTGCGCTCGTCACCGTCTGGGACGTCGAGAAGCTGAAGGGCGAGGTCGCGGTGCTGGCGCTGGAGAGCATGCACACCGAGGGGCTGATGGCGCTTTATGAGTGGCATGCCCAGCATCCGGGCCTGCCCAGCGTCGGCGGCATCCGGAACATGAAACTGATGGGCTATGTGCCGCTGCCCTTCGCCACGCCCACGGGCATCTGCGCTGTCGGCAACCGGGGCAGCGAGTGGGTGCGGATCAACGGCAAGAACTCACAGGTGGGCGACGTGGACCTGGCCCAGCAGGCCATGCGCGATTCGTTCTACAAGGGCGAGAACAAACACATTGCCTGCAGCGCGGGCTTTGCCGTGGTTATCTCCCGCTACGAGAACAAGGCGGCATTCCTCGATTTGAAGCCGCTGTTCCAGTACATGCGCGAAATGTACTTCACCACTGAGGAGAACTACAAGAAGACGCGCGAGTCTGGCCCCGGCCCCAAGCAGTGGCCATACGACTTCGAGGTGGACGCGCGTCCCAAGCCGCCGGTCGTTGCCGTGGTAGACGTGCCGCAGCCCACCGCGGTCAACGCCAGCCTGTTTGGCGGCAAAGAGGCCAGGGCGTACGTCGCGACGCTCGACGGCCGGCTGGGCATTTACCAGGTCGGCGGGCTGGCAACCGAGGAGCCCGCGAACCCGGCCGACGTCCGCTGCACCAGCCTCGTCCAAGTGGGCCGCAATCCGGCGTGCATCGCGTATCATAAGAACGTAGGCTGGGGCTCGCCCGACAACCTCCGCAACACGGTCATCGTGGTCTCACGGGGTGACCGCGAGATACAGTGGGTGCGCTTCAAGGGCGACACGGGAGAGGTCTACAAACGGCTGCGCGATTCGCGGCTGAGCGATCCCGTGCATGCCGAGATGGCCGACACGCACGGCACTGAGTCGTATATTCTAACCGTGGCGGACTTCAAAGGCCGAAAGATTATCAACTATCGCTTCGGGCCGGTAGTGTTCCACACCAATGGAGGCGCCAGGTTCGACATGGGATCCGACGGCAAGGCCGAGTTCGAGTGCGGCGGGATCATGGAGTTCGCCGGCCATCCGTACAGGATCTGCACGACCAACGTGAACTGAGCTGGCGAGCAAGGAGGCCGGGCTGTTCCACCGCGGTTGAACGGAGGAAAGTTACCTAAGCACGGCTGGCCGCACAGCCACAAGTGAACCGCCTTACCGGATGCGCAGCAGTTCGCCGTCTCCCGGGGACAGCGTCAGTTCCACCGCCAGGCGGCCGCGCCGCCGCAGCGCGAAAATCTTGGCCCACTCCTCCCGCTTATCGAACTGCTCGGCATTGACGACTTCCAGTTTGGTCCAGTCCCCCTTCTGTTTGTCGAACTTCTCGACGCTCGCGACCGGCCGCCCGAACCGCAAGACCAGCGCTTGCTCCTTGTCCACCTTGCGGTTGACGGCCATGAGGAAGTCGCCGCCGGCAGCGTCCTTGAACGTCCCGAGAAGCGTGTCAGGCGTGGCGGTCTGGACCCAATGGTGATGCGGCAACATCCGGGTGTTCTTGGGTACAGGGTCGGTGCAGTAGTGATAAACGTCGAGCGAGCGGAGCCCCATGAGGACCGGCCCCAGCCGTTTCAGTTCCGCGTTGATGACGGCGACGTCCTTGCCGGACGGCGTCAGCTCTGTCCCGTCGAAGATCAGCCTGTCAACGAACCACTGAATGCCCTGCACGCCGTACGCCAGCGGGCAGTAGACGCTGTAGCGCAGTCTCTGCAGGTTGTCGGGCGGGTGGATCTTGCCCTTGCCTACTTCGCTGTCGGGCCCGGTGTTCACCTCCACCCAGCAGATCAGCGGAATCCCCGCGCTCTGCGCCACGCTGCGGAATTCCTCCAGCATGGGGAAGTAGTCCCCTTTCCACCACCACCAGTATTCGTCGTAGCTCAAGACCTGCGGACGCACAGTCTCGACGAATGTGCGTGGACAGGCCTTCCATCCCAGGTTGATGTATGCCGGGTGATTGGGGTCGGCTTGGCGGAAGGCCGCCGCGCTTTCGGCCAGAGCTGCGAACCGCTCGTTGTCCGGCTCGTCCTGGAGGCAGTAACCCCAGATGGCGCTGTCGCCGCTCAGTTTGGCGGCGAGGCCGGGCTTCGCGTCGAAGAGGAGCGCCTTGAGGCCGTGTTTGCGGCACAGATCGAGCTTGTCGGGTTTGCACATCACCGTATTG
>JBEKKG010001023.1:0-2990 GCA_050010835.1 Planctomycetota bacterium | reverse complement strand
GGACATGTCGCTGATAAACTTCGTGCAGCCCCAGGCACTCGCGTATTCCTGCCGCACCTTGGCGTCGTTATAGTCCTTGTCAGGCGGCAGCAGTTTCAAACTGTAGACTTCATTGTTCTTGGCCACCACGTCCAGCAGTCCCAGCCGCAGGATTGCGGAAAGGCCGGCGCGCAGAAAGCTGTTCGAGAACGGAATCTCGTCATCGCTGAGCACGGGCTTGTGGGTGGCCAGCTCCGAGGCCATTTCGCTGAGCGTGTACTGCCAGCGGTCCTCCGCAAACCAGCGGTCAATGATCTCCACAGTGCGCTGAAACCGGATGGGCGGGCAGTAAGCCTGGTAGCGCGCGACCGCGAACGGCAGTTTTCCCTGCCCTGCCATCTGCGCCAGCGCGAGCGTCTCAAGCCCGCCGTAACTCATGCCTGCGATGCCTATTTGCGAGACCTTCCCGTGTAATTCGGGCAGCGCCAGAAATGCGGCTATGATGTCCTTGATGCGCGCAGCTTCCGCCGGGATGTTGCCCGTGACCCCGTGCTTCGAGACCTCGACGAACGCGGGCGTAAACGTGCTGTCAAAGGTCAACACGTGACAACCCTCTTCCGCAAGCCACGACGGCCAGAGCCGCCCCAGGTCGCTCCCGGCTTTGCCGCCAAGGCCCAAAAGAACCACCGCCAAGGGCGCAACCTGGTCCTGGATCACCGCCGTAACAGGCAGAGGCTGCGCGAAGGACGGAACGTTCAACTTGAGGGACCGCGCGTCCTTGAGCTCAACGTCCTTGATCTCCAGAAGACCGGCGAGCGTCCCATACAGGCCGTTGTGGTAGGGGAAATCATAGGGCGGCAGGCGGTTTTGGATTTCGCCGGCCAGACCTTGCCCACGGCAGGCGGCTATCACGGCGAGGCACAGCAAGACGCGCGCGAAAGCCCTCCCCCTGCCCCCTCCCGCAAGGGGAGGGGAGTACAACGCGCCACGCACCCCCCGGAACTCGTTCCCCGCCCTGTCTTTCTCCGGCAAGTGCCGTATGGCTATGATGTTATGAGAAACACACCTGTACGGAAGGCGGTCATATTCTGAAACGTTTTGCAACGTTTTGTCGCATGATTGATCGCTTTCTGCATAGAGTTTGCAGGCCTCTTGCGTAAGGTCTGAAGAGCTTTGCCAAGGAAGTGGCTTCGACTGCCGCATCATTCGCACCCTCTCAAATTGTCAAAGCGCCACGCGCAGCCTCGACTTTCGAGTTTGAAGCTCAAGTCTGGCCGGACCATCCCTTCTCAAAACAACATCCCCTATAGTACAATACGATTGCAGCGCATCGTTGTCAAGTGGAAAATTCAAGAAATCTGAAATCCCAGTCACAGCCTGCCGGCGCACCAGAGTATACCGCGGCGCACGACCTCTCGGAAATTTGGGTCCGACCAAGCGGCGTTGTCATGGCCAAGCTGGAAGTTGAAGACCCGGGACTTCCGATACTGCCGTGTCCAGCCCACGGTTTTCATGCTCTTCGGGTGCTCAACGGCCAGCAGTATCTCGCTGCCGGCCCCGGCGTCGCTCATGGTGTATGTCTCGTCGGTCATGTCCCAGGCCCGAAGTCCCTGAGTGATCGGATGGGTCTGGTTCGCGACTCCCACGTGCAGGGCCTGGCCGTCGTGGTAGCCGAATTTGCGGTCAGCGATCCCGACGAGCTCGCTCCAGACCGGCCATTGCGGGTAGGCCAAGATCGCGTGGTGCAGGACGAAGATGCCTTGTTCCGTGGCGCCGAGTTCCTCCAAAGCTGTCTTCGGCTTGCCGGCGTACCAGGGCTGACCTTCGTCTTTGGGGCCGTCCATCAGCATGATGTAGAACAGGACCACGTCATACTTCTCCCGCACTTGCCGCGGCGAGGACGCGAAGTCGTCTATATGCTGAATGTAGCAGTCCACGCCCGGGATGGCGCGGAACAGCTTGTGGAAGTTCGGCACATCGTACGAGTGTCCGCCGGTCACAACCGCAACGGCCGGCGGGCTCTGGCTGGTTTTCCTGCTCATGGGTTTTCCTTTCCGTTTACCCTCTCCCCCGTGGGGAGAGGGTGGCGCTTTAGCGCCGGGTGAGGGGGCTACTCCACGCTTGTCCTCTCCCCGTCTCCCCCTCACCCCGCGTTCGCTGCGCTCACGTCGGCCCTCTCCCCACAGGGGAGAGGGGGAACATCTGCGAGGTTTCTCTTGAGGTATTCCTGAACGTCCACGGCTTGGCGGGTATGCGCCGACTCAACTGCGGCAAAGAGCAACGCGGCGCAGTGGATGTTGTCGTCGAGGTTGTTAGGCGGCTGCGGGCCGCCGTTCAGCCAGTCGCAGTAAAGCTCCGCGAGCCAGGGGTTCTTCCAGACAGGCTGCTGGAGCAGCGGCAGGTCCTGCGCCAGCGGCTTATCCCAGGCGCCGCCGCGCAGCACCCGCAGCCAGCGGCGATCGAGTTCCAGCGTGCCGTCGCGGCACTCGGCGCGAATGTAGTCGTTCTCCCAGCCGTTCAGCGTGGCAGCGTTGGCCTTGGCGCCCTCGTAGACGCACTTCACGCCGTTCTCCATATCAATGAAGACGAGGCCCGTGCTGTCACCGGCATATTCGCCCCAGGGCGGGTTCCACGTCACGGCGTAAACGGTCTTGGCATTGGAGCGGGACAGCGCGCGCAGAATATCGAAGTGGTGCACCGTGCCCTCCACCAGCAGCGGGTCGGGAATCTTGTGGCGGAACTCGCCCCAACTGCCGAACTTGCGGCAATTGTGGGTGAAGCGGTGGACGAGGTAGTTGAGCGGCCCGTACAAGCCACTGTGGATGGCCGCTTCGAGGGATTGTTTGTCCTGATCGAAGCGGTGGCTCATCGTGATCGCCATCTTCCGGCCCGCCCGTTTGACTTTGTGGTAGATGCGGCAAGAGGCGGCCATAGTGTCGGCGATGGGCTTCTCCGAGAGGATGTGCAGGCCGTGCGCCAGCGGCTTATCCCAGGCGCCGCCGCGCAGCACC
>JBEKKG010001022.1:0-2994 GCA_050010835.1 Planctomycetota bacterium | reverse complement strand
TCCCCCTACCCCCTCCCGCAAGGGGAGGGGGTTTGCGCTGTTGCTGCCTGTGTTTGTCTGTGGCGCTCTGCTGTGCGCCGGCGAGACGCCTGCTGAGAAACCGCAACCGCCCAAAGACGCTGTTGACCCTGAAGTGCTGGGCAAGGTGCGCAAGCTGGTTGTGGACACGCTCTCCACAGATAACGCCGTCCGCGAAGCCGCGTGGAACGGGCTGCGGAGCATGGCCAACCTCGCCGTGCCGGGACTGGCGGCCCTGTGCCACCAGCATGAGACCACGCCGGAGATGCTGTTGAGCATCGTGATTGCGCTGGGGGACACTAAGGACCCGCGGGCGGGGCCGCCCCTGACGGAACTGCTCGGCTCCAAGGACGCGCGGCTGCGGCGCGATGCGGCCCGCGCGCTCGGTGACAGCGGGTGCCGTGAGGCCGGGCCGGTCTTGGAGAAACTGGCGGGCAACGCCGCCGAAGCAGAGGACGTGCGCCTCTTCGCCGCCATGGCCGCGGCGCGGCTGGGGAGCGCGGAGGCACTGAAGGTCCTGGCCGAACTGGCGCAGTCCCCGCAGGCCCCAACCCGCTCGCGCGCCGTGTTCGCTCTGGGCAAACACGGCGGCCTGAAGGAGGTCGCGATTCTGGCCAAGGCGCTCGGCGACAGCGACCGCGACGTGCGCGAAGACGCCGTCGCGGCCCTGCGCCTGGTGGGTAAGAAGGAGGCCTGGGGCGCGTTGGTGCTGGCTGCCGCAGACAGCGACTACAAGGTGCGGAACACGGCCATGGAGGCGCTGCGGGAACTGACCGGGGAGCAGCTCGGCAACGACCCGGCGGCCTGGAAGGCGTGGTGGGCCAAGGCGGAAAGCCGGCCGGCCCGGGCCAAAGAATGACGTGGAGCGCGAAGCGTGAAGCGTGGATCTGGGAAAGTTGAGACCCGGCACTTGCCAGATTCGCGGCCGCGCATTAGGGTAAGGGAGATGGCTGCTCTTGGTCAAAGGAAGGAGAGTCCTTATCCGTGGTAACCATTGAAGAATTGCTGCGCCTCATGATGGAGCGCAAGTCCTCGGACTTGCACATCACCGCCAGTTCTGCACCGCGCATCCGCGTGGACGGCAAACTCATCCCCACCGAATACGACGTGATGGATGAGGAGACCACGCAGAAGATCATCTACACGATCATGGACTCCGAGCAGATAGCGAAGTTCGAGCAGGAGAAAGAGCTCGACATGAGCTTCGGCATCCCGGGCGTGGGCCGCTTCCGCGTAAACGTCTTCTATCAGCGGGGTGCGGTGGGCACGGCCATCCGGACCATCCCTTACGAAATCGCCGGCTTCGAGAAGCTGGGCGTGCCCCCGGAGGTCTGCAAGAAACTCTGCGACCTGCCCAAGGGTCTGATCCTGGTCACCGGGGCCACAGGTTCGGGCAAATCCACGACGCTGGCCGCCATGATTGACTACATCAACAGCACGGGCGGGTGGCACATCATCACGATCGAGGACCCCATCGAATTCGTGCACCGCAACAAGCAGTCCCTGGTCAACCAGCGCGAAGTGGGGCCGGACACGCACGGCTTCCATCAGGCGCTCAAGCACGTGCTGCGCCAGGACCCCGATGTGGTGCTGGTCGGCGAAATGCGCGACAAGGAGACCATCGAACTGGGCCTGGAACTCGCCGAAACCGGCCACCTCACCTTCTCCACGCTGCACACCTCCAACTGCGTCCAGACCATCAACCGGATCATAGACGTGTTCCCTGCCGAGCAACAGAACCAGGTCCGGACGGTGCTTTCGTTCGTGCTGGAGGGCGTGTTCTGCCAGCAACTCCTGCCGATGGCGGTGGGCAAGGGGCGCTGCCTGGCTTGCGAGATCATGATCCCCAACGACGCCATCCGGGCCAACATCCGCGACGACAAGATACACCAGATCTACTCGACGATCCAGACCGGCGGCAAGACAGGCATGCGCACCATGAACC
This sequence comes from Planctomycetota bacterium, assembly GCA_050010835.1. GTDB lineage: Bacteria > Planctomycetota > SZUA-567 > H5-PLA8 > H5-PLA8 > JAPLOD01. The sequence goes on along the minus strand of JBEKKG010001022.1, from coordinate 1,031 downwards.
AGTCGCTGCTCGAACTGTACCGCGCCGGCAGGATCAGCTATGATATCGCGACGAAGTACACCCATGATCTGGAGGATATGAAGAAGACCTTCCAGACCTAACCACAACTGCCCGCCACAGAGACACAGAGGCACAGAGAACAGCAGGAACCGGGCGTTCGACCGCCGGAGCAATCCAAAATCCAAAGTCCCCAAATCCTTTCTCTATGCCTCTGTGGTGGACGTTGTTGGCTAAGAGACTGTGCCCAGGAACTTGCGCCAGGCGAACCCCGCGGCCAGGCGCAGCTTCTCCGCCTTGCTCAGCGTCACGCGCCTGGTCAACACGTCATAGCCGCGCCGCTCGATCTCCCCCAGCAGCCTGCGGTAGATGGCCACCAGCAGCCCCAGCGCGTCGCGGCTTTCGCCGGCGATCAGCGGCAGCAACTCCACTCCCGCCGCGTAGTATTCCTTCGCCCGCCCGGCCTCGAACCTGACCAACTGGCGGATCGCGGGTGAATCCTTGGCGGCCAGCAGTTCCGCCTCGGAGACCCCGTGCGCGCGCAGGTCCTCCAGGGGCAGGTAGATCCGCCCGCGCCCCGCGTCTTCCGCCAGGTCGCGCAGGATGTTGGTCATCTGGAACGCGATCCCGGTGCGCTCGGCCAGCGCAATGCCGCGCGCGTCGCTGAAGCCGAAAACGTGGATCGTCATGATGCCGATCACTGAGGCCACGCGGTAACAATAGAGATAGGTGTCGGCCCATTTCTCGTAGCGCTTCTGCCGGGCATCCATCTCCGTGCCGGTGAGCAGTTCGTGCATGTACAGCGGCGGGATCTGGCAGCGCTGCATGGTGTCCGCGACTGCCGGCAGAATGCCGTAGGCCGCCGCGTTCAGGCCTGGGCTGCGCGGCGCGTCCGCAGGCGCCGAGAAGTCCCCAGTCAGCGCGCGGGCGAAGGCCGCGCGCCAAGCTTTAGCGGCCGCCAGCGCCGTCTGCGGGTCCGTTTCGTCGTCGGAAATGTCGTCCGCGGTGCGCGTGAAGGCGTACAAAGCGCAGAT
>JBEKKG010001021.1:0-2998 GCA_050010835.1 Planctomycetota bacterium | reverse complement strand
ACCGGCGCCGCACCACGCGGCCCGCACCCTGGCGCCGATGATCTGTGGGAGCGCCTCGCCAAGGCGCGCTGGTTGCCCAAACGTGCCAACGAGGTGAAACCTGAAGGGAACTCGGCCCAGCGGCCGTCAGCGTAGACCGGAGGCATCAGGCTTGAGGCTTTGCCTCCCCGTCGTGCTCCCCAAAAGCCTGATGCCTAATGTCCAATCAGATACACGTGCTGTTTCTGCGTCTGGACCGCGGACTGGCGCGTGCGCTGTCCTGCGGTCACGTCCAGCACCTCGCGCTCACCGCCAAGATCGTGCGTGAAACACCGGAACGCCCATAAGACCTCCTTGCCGTTGTGCTTATAGACAACACCTTTGTCGTCGGGCAAAAGCGTCCGGGAGTAAAGGTGCGGCTCGACCTGGTTGAAGGCCTTCAGCAGGGCCAGGTGCCAGGGCTGAGGCAGGTCATGGTCGCCTCTCACGCCGCCGTAGTGGAAGCTCAACCGCCCGGACTGGATGTCCCAGTACACCATCCACATCATGCGGCAGGCAAGGCCCTTGAAGAAGATTTCGTCAGGTTCCGCGCCCGCCTTCTGGATGGCCGGGACGTCAAAGTTCGCCAGACAGTCAGTCCAGATAGGCAGGTTGCCCAGGCGCTTCTCAATCCCGGGGCCGGTGCGATGGATGCCGAAGACCCCAAGGTCCTCGGCGCAGTAGGCATACCCCTGTTTCTGCATCGCCACGACCAGCTCCAGATGCGCCTTGTACTGGGAGAGAATCGCCGCGGGCGGCTCCACCGCGGGGCGAACCATGCCCAGGAGTTGCGTCTGGTCCGGCGTGGCCCCGTGGGCCGGCGTGCCCGCGTTGGCAACCCAGTGAAACTTGTCGCTGGAGAGATTGAAACTGCTATCGAGGAAGATGCGGCTTAGACCGATGTGGTCGTGAGCGTGCTTCCAGCGTGCCAGCCACGTCTCGCGCACGACGGGGTCGCGCAGGTTCATCACGGCGAAAACGGGCGCGTAGTGGTCGGCCTCGATGGCGTTGGACGGATTGCGCACGAAAGGCATGCCGGCCTTGGAGAGCACCTCCATCATGGAACCTTCACGCGGCAGAAAACGAATGCGCTGTTCCCTGCCATTGCGGTTGTCCAGGATGTAGGAAAGCGTGGAGAGCGACGTGTTGCCCCACATCTCGACTGCGGCCCCGCCCGCGCGCGCTTGCCGGCAGAAGGCGCGCAGGTTCTCCTCTCCGACGGACTCGGCCACTTTCAGATCCACGGTGCAGCACATGTTGCTGGCGCCGTAAGTGTTCATGTTGTTGGCGAAATGGTTGGCCAAGCCGATGGTCTTCAGCTCCGCGGCCAGCAGCTTGGGCAGTCCTTCCGCGGCGTAGCGTTTCAGGTCCGCGTTGCCCCATTCCTCAATCATGCCATACGTGCCTACGCGGTCGCGCTGCATGCCGAGCTGTTGGTGCAGCACTTCGTGGACGGTTTCCTTGACTTCCTCATAGAGATTCGCCCGCGCAGTGAAATCGCGTTGGCCGGGGAACCACAGCACCTCGACGGCAGGCGTGGCCAGTTCGCCGCCCAAGTCGCCGCAGTGTTCATGCCAGTGCACGATCTCGTCGCAGCCGCGCTGTTTTTCGACGAGCGTGCGGACGTGCGCGACTTCCGTGGGCCAGGTCACCAGCACCCCCGCACCGGAAGCGGTGAACGTGAAGCCTTGCAGGTGCGTCTGAAGGGGCAGGAACTGGAAGATGTTGGGATTGGCAATCTCGGGCAGATACCATTCGCTCGAATAGAAATCTCCGGAAGAGTTGAAGGCCAGGATGGGCGCCGAGAAACCGCTGCGCATCCAGACTTCGTTGCCCGTGGCCCGGCCCCCGATTTCCCAAGTGCCGCGATCGAGGATTTTGTAGACCGGCAGCGCGGCGCTGCGGTAGCGATAGCGGTAGCTGAACCCCAGACCTTCGGCACTGCCCATGCGCCGGCGGGCTGGACGAAGCTCCAGGCACAGGGAGGTGTCCCGGGCGTCCTGGGGACCAAGGGTCCAATCCACCGTGTTGAGCCGATTGCGCACGGAGTGGACCATCCACTCCATCAGCCCGCCCGCCTGCTGCTGCATGGAGAACTCCAGGTCTTCCCCACCGCTCACGCGCTGCCGGCCGGTGAGCCGGTACTTCAGCAGGGAGACGCCGTCCGGAGTGCGTATCGCGGCAAACATGGGCCGCCGCCCGCTGCGCAGGATAGTCTTGCCGGCGCGGACTTCGCCCCAGCCCAGAATCTCCTGGCCCTCGCGGAGCAACTCAAGCGCGATCCCGTTGCCGAACGCGATTGTGCCTGCCGTCTGAAAGGCCTGTTCTGACATGCTACGCTCTACTCGTAACCGTTCAGTCCGAGCCGCGACCGTGAGGGAGCGGACATTGCCGCTTGCTTACGCGCGCGGCTCGGAGACTGAACTGTTGCCTTTACTCTTCCCCTGGCCGAGTCTTCCGGACGCGGCTGAGTTGCGCGCGGTAGCTGCCGTAGTTGAGCAGCATTTCCTGGAGCGAGTCGCCGCCGAGTTTCTCGCACAAGGCCTGCGCCAGGACCAGGGCCAGCATGTTCTCAGCCACAACGCAGGCGGCCGGCACAGCGCAGTAGTCGCTGCGTTCGGTGTTGGCCAGCATGGCCTCGCCAGTGCGCAGATTCACCGAGGCCAGCGGGTGCATCAGCGTGCTGAGGGGTTTCATCGCCAGGCGCACGACGACGGGCTGGCCGTTGCTCATGCCGCCCTCCATCCCGCCCGCGTTGTTGCTGGGGCGTGAGAAGCCGCCGGTGGGGCTGGGCTGGCGCGGCGGCGCATAGAGGATCGGATCATGGACTTTGCTCCCAGGCAGGCGCGCGTTGGCGAAAGCCGGGCCGAACTCCAGGCCTTTCATGGCCTGGATGGAGAGCAGGGCTTGCGCGATGCGCGCGTCCAGCTTGCGGTCCCATTGCGTATGGGAACCCAAACCCACGGGCACCCCGGCGGCC
>JBEKKG010001020.1:0-3012 GCA_050010835.1 Planctomycetota bacterium | reverse complement strand
CCGACTGCCCCTACAGCCGCAGCGCGCAGCCGGACGTGGCGAAAGTGCTCTTCGATGCGTTCCGCGAGGAAGGCTTTGCCATCAGCGCTTATTTCTCAAAATCGGACTGGCACCACCCGGCGTATTGGAGCCCCGATGCGCCCGCCAGAACCCGCAACCCGAACTACGACACGCTCAAGCAGCCCGAGAAGTGGCAGCCGTTCGTCGAGTTCGTGCACGCGCAAGTTGAAGAGTTGCTGACCGGCTACGGCAAGGTGGACATCCTGTGGCTCGACGGCGGCCAGGTCCGCCCGCCGGCGCAGGACATCCAGATGGACCGTCTGGCGGAGATGGCGCGCAAGTACCAGAAGGACCTGCTCATCGCGGACCGCACCGTCGGCGGGAAACATGAGAACTTCCGCACGCCCGAACAAGAAGTGCCTGACAAGCCGCAGCCCTTCGTCTGGGAAAGCTGCATCACGATGGGCGACCAGTGGTCGTTCAAGCCTAATGATAAGTACAAGTCCACGCGCCGGCTCATTCACCTGCTGGTGGACGTGGTGGCCAAGGGCGGCAACCTGCTGCTGAACATCGGCCCCGACAGCGACGGCGAGCTGCCCCCGGCAGCGCTCCAGCGCCTGAGCGAGATCGGCGACTGGATGCAGCTCAACGGCGAAGCCATCTACAAGACCCGCGTCCTGCCGCCGTACAAGGACGGCCGCGTCTGTCTTACGCGGAAAGGGGACACGGCCTACGCAATCTATCTCTGCGAAGAGGGCGCGGACACGTTGCCGCAGCGCGTGTGCCTGCATGGTGTCAAGCTCAAGGCCGGGTCAAAGATTCGTCTGTTGGGTGTGGACGAACCGCTGTCGTGGGAGGCAGCCGGGGATGCAATAAACGTGGAGATTCCGGCGGCGGTGGTGGACAATCCGCCCTGCCGTCATGCGTTTGCGTTCAAGATGAAGCTGGAGAAGTAGTACAAAGAACAAATCCGAAACTCGAAATCCGAAGGAAACTGAAACAAAAGAAAAGGCAAAAGCCGCCGCCAAATCGCAATGAGGCTTTCGACCGGGCATTTTGCCTTTTCTTTTTAATCTGTTTCCTTCGGATTTCGGATTTCGAGTTTCGGATTTGGCTGTTGTAGCAGGCTGGTCATGGATAAGCGTGTACATTGATCACCGTTTGGCCCCCCAGCTTGTCCTTCAGGTCGAGAATCATCAGGCTGTTCGCATACTGGTCGCGCGGCCGCTGCGCCGGCCAGGCTTCGTATGTCGCGGTGCGGAGCGGCTCTTTGCCTCCGCCGTCCACGTCCGTCACCGCCAGGGCCAGGCCCACGAAATCCCGTTGGTCGAGCGCGAACGGTTCGTGCATATTCAGCCGGTCCGCCACCCGCAGCCGCACGCGGTAGCCAGCGGCGGTCTTCTCCCCGCTGCACACCGCGGCGCGGTCCATCCCGTCGCCCAGCCACGGACGGAGCGCGGCGGCAAAGAACGGCTGCTCGTAAACATTGACGATCGTCTGGTGCACGTCGCTGTCAAAGTTGATGCCGCCGAACCGCTCCGCCGGGCGCAGATCGAAGAAGAGATTCAAGCCGTCGCGGCCAAAGGCCCACTCCGAGGAGGACACAATCTGGCTGTCGTTCACGTCGGCTTCGAGCAGAAGTTCAGCGCCGTTGCGGCGGAGTTGCCACGAGGCGACATGCCGCCCTTCGGGCCGGTCCGTTGCGCTTTCCAGCGTCCCGCTGATGAGATTGTCCCGGAAGTGCAGCACGGGCACGGGGCACAGGTCCGCCACGAACAACGCCGCGCGCGCGCCGGACCGGAGGACGATGACCGCCTCTGTGGCTTCTCCGGGCTTGAGCGCCGGCAGGCCCTGCGGCGGTTGCAGCACCCATAAGGTCCTGCCGTCAACCGCCAGCTCTGACTTCCCGCGGCAGTCTCCCAGGCTCCAGGTGATTTCAAGCGTCTCCGCCTTTTCCGGCTCAATGACGAACTCGATCCCTTTTGCGTCTGCTGCAATCCTGCTGGCGGCGGGCCGCAAGCGCACGGCGAGACGATTGGTTTGTACCGCAGGCGTCTCGCCTGCACTGGCGGGCGGGACGCCCGCGGTACGTACCGCCGGCGTCCCGCCGGCCCCTTTGAGTTCGCCCGCAAAGTTCAGCCGTTCCCAAAGCGCTTGCGCGATCCGGTATTCGCCCAGGCTGGCGGGGTGCACGCCGTCCGGGCGCAATCTCTGATGCCGTTCCAGCGTCTCCTGGAACGCTTCGAACTCTTCCTGTACGGGAACGTAGCACGCGCTCTCGGACGCGGCCACTTCCTTGACAATGCGCTGGCAGTCGCGCAGGAAATCGTTGGCGCCGTCAATGCGGAAGAACGTGCGCCGGCAGGTTTCGTCCGCGAGCGTCGGACTCATCAGGATCACCGCCGCGCCGCCGGCCCGGCACTTCTGCACGAATTCGATCAAGTCTTTGCGGTAGGCCGCCAGAAAAGGCTCGCGCGGCTGGCCCTTGACCCAGGCCCCGTTGATCGCGTTGTTCATGCCCAGCATCAGCGAGACGACCGTCGGGTTGCGGCCCTGTTCCTTGAGCCGCTTGGCCAGGTCCGATGAGGCGCTGCCCCACACGCCGGCCTGGATGAACTCGGCGTTGGCCTCGGGGTGATAATGGCGGAAGACCCGCTCGCACGCGCGCCGGTAGGTGTCGGCGTGGGTGATGCTGTCGCCGTGAAAGACCCAGACATCGCCGCTGCGGAGGAAACACGGGGCTTCTTCGGCGCGCGGCGTGCAGGCGCACATGGCGATAGACAGGAACACAAGAAGGGGCGTCAAGTCTCTCATTGGACCGCTGCGTTTCCCTCGCCGGCTTGTTCCTTGGCTCATTGCCCCACCAACAGCACCGGCACGAAGTCCCGCTGCGGCACAGGGACTGTGAAGCCGTCCGCATTGAGCTGAATCGCCTTCTCGCTCTCACCGTTGGACGCAGCCGTCTTGGCGGCGTCCAGCCCCGCGGACTTCCAGTCCACGGCCACCTTCACG
>JBEKKG010001019.1:0-3022 GCA_050010835.1 Planctomycetota bacterium | reverse complement strand
CGGATATTCCGTGACCAGGTCATAGCTGCAGCAGATCAGCGGCAAAGCCGCCGCTGCCGCCGCCCAGCACAAGTTGCGCGACCACGTCCGCTTCCTCACCAGGCACTCGCGCGCCAGAAAAGCCAGCGACAGCGCCAGCAGCGCCGGGAAGAGCACCCGCCAGAGCCAGAACAGGGCAATCACGTGCAGCCCGCTGCTGCGCAGGCCCAGCCGCAGCAAGTCCTCCAGGTAGAACTGCGAGATCACTGTGCGGTCGCCGAGGCCATTGAACGTGTTGGCCGCAGTAGTTCCCGCAATCAGCGGCGCCATGCGCGCCGCGTAGGTTTCTTCATCCCCGATCAAGGCGAAGGAGTAGTACGACCCGCCCGGCCCGAAGTACATGCGGAACGGGATAATCCAGCAGGCAGCCAGGGAGAAGATGAGGGCCACGCGTATCATTACGGAAACCGCAGACGAACGCGGATCAACGCAGATGGGAAGACAGTTATGATGTTCCTGTTTATCTGTGTTCATCTGTGTTCATCTGTGGTTCCATCTTGGTCCTGTTTCGGCGCAAGTCCACTGGAAAATCGGCGCACCGGCATAATACTATACCCATGCGCTACAGAAAATTCGGCAAACTGGACTACCAGGCCTCCGTCCTCGGCTTCGGGACGATGCGCCTGCCTGTCCTGGACGGGGATGGCTCGAAGGTTGACGAGGCGCAGGCCAGCGCGCTCATCCGTTACGCGATAGACCACGGCGTCAACTACGTGGACAGCGCTTATGGCTACCACGGTGGCAACAGCGAAGTCGCAGTGGGCAAGGCCCTGGCTGACGGCTACCGCGACCGCGTCAAGCTTGTCACCAAACTGCCTCCCTGGTCAATCAAGACTGCCGCGGACATTGACCGCGTTTTCAATGAGCAACTGCAACGCTTGCGCACCGGCAAGATTGATTTCTATCTGCTGCACTGCCTGAACAACGCGAACTGGGAGATGCTGAGGGGCTTCGGTGTGCTGCAATGGGCGGAGAAGATGACCGCGAAGGGGGCCATCGGCGGCCTGGGCTTCTCCTGCCACGAAAGCACGAGCGACTTCTGCCGCTACCTGGACGAATACGATGGCTGGGCCTTATGCCAGATTCAGTACAACTACATGGACCAGACCAACCAGGCCGGCACGCAAGGCCTGGAGTATGCCGGCGCCAAGGGCGTGCCCGTCGTGGTGATGGAGCCCTTGCGCGGCGGGAAGCTGGCTGTGGAACCGCCGCCGGCGGTCCGCGCCGTATGGGACTCCGCTCCGGTGCGCCGCACGCCCGCGGACTGGGGCTTGCAGTGGGTCTGGAACCATCCTGAGGTGGTGGTGGCGCTCAGCGGCATGAACGCCCTGCGGCAGGTCCAGGAGAACCTCGCCAGCGCCGAGCACGCTGCGGCAAACTCGCTCAGACCCGAGGAACTGAGCCTGTACGGCCGCGTGATCGAAGCTTACGGCCAGGCCCGCCCCGTGCCTTGCAATTCCTGCGGCTACTGCCAGCCTTGTCCCAACGGCGTCAACGTTCCCCGCATCTTCGAGATTTACAACGAGTCTCCGCTGTACGCCGACTTTGGTGTTCCCAGATACATTTACGGCAAGCTCGAAGCCTCCGCGCGCGCCGATAAGTGCAAGGCCTGCCACGAATGCGAGGAGAAATGCCCGCAGAAGATCGAGATTGCCAAAGTGCTGGCGGAAGCGCATGAGAAGCTGAAAGGGTGAACAAACGTCTTGGTAACTGCCTGCCTTTTCCCCGTCAGCGGGGGAGAGAATGGGAAGAATGGGAATTATGGGAATAATGGGAAAGATGGGAAGAAGGAGATGATGAGTCCTCCAATCGTTCCCATACTTCCCATAATTCCCATTTCCTGTCCCGCGGACTCGGGCAAGGCGGCGGTGGGACTGAAAGGCTACTGAGTTTCTTGATTTTGGATTGTGGAGGCGCAAATCCCATGCTGCTCGCATTCCGGCTTTACTCTCGCACCCCACGGCCCGCCGCGGCGTTGACGTTCCTGGCCGCTCTCGCGGCGCTGTCGGCCTGCTGGCGCGTCCGTGCTGACCCGCCCAGCCAGGACTACAAGCTGGTGTGGGCGGACGAATTCGACGGTGAGCAACTCGATACCGCGAAGTGGGATTACCGCCTCCTGGGCAAGCGGCGCAACGCTGTCAACACCAAGGATGCCGTGCGCCTGGATGGCAAGGGGCATCTGGCCATCACCACCAGCAAGGCCGGCGACGAGTATCATACCGGGATGATCGGCACGCAGGGCAAGTTCGAGGCGCTCTTCGGCTACTTCGAATGCCGCGTGCAGTTCCAGTCGCAGCAGGGGCACTGGGCGGCGTTCTGGTTGCAGTCGCCCACAATGGGCAAGGTCATCGGCGACCCCAAACAGTCCGGTACCGAGATTGACATCTTCGAGTACCTCGCCCGCCAGCCGGACCTGCTGCAGATGAATCTGCACTGGGACGGCTACGGCAAAGACCACAAGCATGCCGGCAAGCAGCATAAGGACGCGGCGCTGGCCGAGGGCTGGCATGTGATTGGACTGGAATGGACTGCGGACGAATACAAGTTCTTCCTGGACGGCAAGGAAGTCTGGCGCACTGCCAGCGGTGTGTCGCACGCCAAGGAGTTCATCATCCTGAGCATGGAAGTGGACAAATGGGGCGGCGACATTGCCGCGGCCAAGTTGCCGGATAGTTGCCAGTTCGACTATGTCCGCGTCTACCAGAAAGAGACGGACGCGAAGCGGTGAGCGGGTGCGGGCCGCCGCGCTGCGCCGGTGTATCCATACCACAGCCAATCCGGAGGGACGAAGCGATGCAACTTGCGGGACAGGCAGTTTGGGTCATCTTTGCGGCACTGGCCGGCTCGGTCGCGGCACGCGCCGCGGAAGGGCTTGGCCCCGCACCTGGCACAGGCGGCATGGGGGCGAGCCCGACATCAGCGCTGCCAGTTCAGGACCTTTCGTCGGACCTGCTCATCTCAGGCACCAAGAAGGTGGACTATG
>JBEKKG010001018.1:0-3022 GCA_050010835.1 Planctomycetota bacterium | reverse complement strand
TTCTTTGCTGCCTCTTGTCGTCCGCCGGCGAAAAGCTGCTCAAGCCCGTCCCCGGACCCGGTGCAGGACAAGCCGCAGACGGTTTGCGGGCGGCGGTCGCGATGGTCAAGAACGACTTCGGCCCCGGCGAATCGCTGCTGCTGGTCTGGGAAGTGTTCAACGAGAGCGGCAAGAGCATCGAACTGGCCCTGGACAAGCACAACTGGTACGACTTCAGTTTCGACGTCCGCCGCGACGGCCAGCCCGTTGAAGTGCCCCGCAACAGCGCGCAGCACAGGCCCGACGTTCGTGCTGCCGGCACAGTCCTGGAAACAGGCCAGTCGCGCAAGTTCTTCATTGACCTGACGGCGCTGGACTGGAGCGACCCCAAGTGGTGCGCCGCGCTGGGCAACTACGAGGTTTCCGCCACCTACGCGCCTTTGCGCCTGCGCAGCGGCTGGACCAAGTTCCGCGTCACCCAGCCCGGAGAGAAACACGCCGCGCCGGCGCCCGAGCCGCTGCCCCAGCCGCAACCGCCGCGTCCCGAGCCCCCAAAGCCACAGCCGCCGGCGCCCAAGCCGGAGCCGCCGCGCCCAAAGCCGCCTGAGCCGCCGTTGGAGTTTTAGGCGGAACTATTCACCACAGAGACACAGAGGCACAGAGAAAGAGAGACACGGGGACTCGGGGACACGGGGACTCGGAGAAGGGCATCATTCAGGCTTTACCAAAATCCTTTCTCTGTGTCTCTGTGCCTCTGTGGTGAGTTTTTGTTTCTTCGATCCGCAACTGGCGCCACCTCGTCCCGGCGCTAAACTCCCCACATGCCCAGTTGCAGGCGCATCACCCGTACCGGCTATTGCGTGGCTCTAGCCGCCCTGCTCTTATTCTGTCTGGCGGGCGCCGTGTTCGGCATGGCCGGCGGCGGGGGAGGCTATGGGGGTGGCGGAGGCGGCGGCGGGGGAGGCGATGACGCTGCCATTCTTGAGTTGGTGTTCTATTTGATCCAGCTCTGTATCGAATATCCGTACATTGGTCTGCCCCTGACAGCCGCAGTGATTGTCCTGGTGATCGTGGTCAAGCGCCAGAGCCACGATGCCTACCGCGGATATGTGATCCGCTGCGGCGCGGGGGCGCTGGACAACATTCAGCACGCACAGGCTGCGGACACCATACGCGCGCATGATCCCAGCTTTGACGAAGCCCACTTTCTGGGGCGCGTCAGAAGCGCGTTCACCCGTATTCAGGACGCCTGGTGCACGCAGAATCTGGACTTGGCGCGCCAGTTCGTCTCCGACAGCATCTACGAGCGCTTCTCACTGCAACTGCAGGAGCAGAAGGAACTGGGCTACCGTGACCGGATGGACGACCTGAGCATCGCCAGTTGCGCCCTGGCCCAGGCTGTCAGCGATGGCTGCTACGATACCGTGACGGTGCGCTTCAGTGGAACGACTCGCGACTACCGCGTGGATTTGAAGGGCGGCCAGGCTCTCGGCGGCGGCCAGTACCTCAAGGATTTTGAGGAATACTGGACGCTGCTGCGGCGCCGGGGAGTCCAAACTCGGGTGGGCCAGGCCGGGCTTCTGGAAGGCCACTGTCCGAATTGCGGGGCCGCGATCGAGATGAACCAGTTCGCCAACTGCCAGCACTGCAAGGCGCTCCTGCGCAGCGGCCAGTATGACTGGGTCCTGGTTGAGATCACGCAAGGTTGCGAGTGGCGGCCCGCCGCCGCGCGCGCGCTGCCGGGCCTGTCCGGCTTGCAGCGGCGCGATCCGGAATTCACCCTGGCGCACCTGGAAGACCGCGCCTCCGTCATGTTCTGGCGCTGGATCATGAGTTGCCGGAGCGCAGATGCCGCCCCGTTGCGCAAAATGGCTTCTGCGGAGTTCTGTGAGACGCTGCAACGGGACTTCAAGGCCAAGACAGCCAATGGCCGCACCTACTACGGCGAGTGCGCGGTCGGGACCGTGGCCACGCTGGGAATACTCGCGGGCGCTGAAGTTGATCGCGCCGTCGTCGAGGTGCGCTGGGATGGCGTGCGCTTCGTGGCGCAGCCGGGCGGGCAGGCGCAGCGCACCGAACGCGGCGCTATCCGGCGCACGGTCTTCCTGCTGGGGCGCAAAGCCGGCGCGCAGAGCGGCGAGCACAACGGGGTCGGTTCCGCCCATTGCCCCTACTGCGGCGCGCCGGAAAGCAGCGGGGTGGCGGCGGCGTGCGATTACTGCGGGAAAGCTCTGAACGAAGGAGTTTTGAACTGGAACCTGCTGGGCCTGTGGCCCTGGTATGCGCGCGAAGCCACGGACCTGATAAATGAGCTGCGGAATGCAGACGCGCCGCCCAAGGCGTCTGCCCCTGCCGGTAGCGCCGGCGTCCCTGCCGGTGGGAGCGCCGGCGTCCCCGCCGGCACGGAGGCCGGCGCTACCATGGCGGCAGCCCCCATGCCCAACGCGCTGGAGCTGCTGGCCTGGATGGTGAAGTTGGCGGCTGTAGACGGCCAGGTCGCGGAGAAAGAACGCGCTTTCCTTCAGCAGACAGCCGCGCAGCAGGGGATTGAGGCCGCGCGTCTGGAGACCATGCTCTCCGCCGCCCTGCACAACGAACTGCAAGCCGCCGAACCGCGCGACCGCGTGGAAGCGCTGCGTTGGCTGGAAGCACTGGCTGAAATGGCCTTGGCCGACGGCAAGGTGAGCGGAGGAGAATGGAACCTGCTCAAGCAGGTTGGCGCCCGGCAAGGCCTGGTCCTGGCGGACATCAGCATGCTGGTCCAGAAGACCAGGGTGCGGCTCTATCAGCAGGCGCGCACGGCGCTGAGAAAGAGGCCTGAGGCTTGAGTTTTGCCGGATTTTTTGGATTTTGTCCTTGACTTCGCCGCGCCACACTCGTATGTATTATAGGGGGATGTTGTTTTGACCAAGGGATGGTTCGGTGCGGCTTTGGGTTGAAGCGCCACCACAGAGAAGCAGAGGCACAGAGAACGGCAGGATTTATGCTTTTTCAGAATCAAGAATCAACAGTCCTTTTTCTGCGTCTCTGTGCCTCAATGCCT
>JBEKKG010001017.1:0-3682 GCA_050010835.1 Planctomycetota bacterium | reverse complement strand
GATGGCCCACCGCACCCTCGGCTGGATTCATTGGCAACGGAGCGAATACACGCAGGCCGAAGAGGAATTCCAAAAGTGCCTGCAAGCGAATCCCACCGACGCCGAGATTTCGGCTTGGTTAGGCACCGTAATGGCGACCGAGCAGCAGCCCGACAAGCAGGTGCCCGCGCTGTGGCAGCTTGCGCGCGCCGCGGCTTACCGGGATTCAGGCGCCCTGCCCGACGAGCTGCGGCGCCGGTACGGCGAGGTTCTGGAGCGCCTGGCGCAGGACTGCGCATAGAGCGACCTCGCTGCCAATGCAGTCCCCGTCTGGCCGCTCATGGCCCGTGATGACGATCTTCCGCGCCCCCCGAACCAAGCGCGCAATGCGCTGCGCGAGCACGCGGTCACCGCGCGGTCCCAGGACTGGCAGGCGGGCCGGCGGGACGCCGGCGCTCCCAGGGGCGCCTTCACGCGGGCGCCGGAGCGGCCCGCCACAGTGACTGGGAGTTCGTTGAAAGCTTGCACTGCTCATGGACCCGCGCGCCCCGCCAACTAGACAGCCCAAGCTAATAGGGCGTGCGCGGATTGCGAGTAAAGGAGTTGCTGATGTTACCATTTGTTGTCGCCCTGCGCCCTCTGCGAAGATTCTCTCTCCAGCCTTCATGCAAGTCCTCCTCTAAGTCCTTAAAATACTGGCCTTTTAGGGATAGATTCAAGATATAATAGGGATCGTTTCAAGATATAATAGGGATCGCTTCGAGATATAATAGGGATCGCTTCAAGATATACTCGGGATAGTATCAGGAGAAGATAACGATATAACCAAGAGGTAGAAACGATATAATAAACGGGCATAGGCATTGAGGAACGGAGACACAAACAAAGGACTCTTGATTTTTTCTTAAAAAGCATAAATACCGCCATTCTCCGTGCCCCTGTGTCTCTGTGGCCGTTCAGTCCGAAGCCATGCCTGACCACCCCTTGTTCAAACAACATCCCCCTATAATACATACGAGTGTGGCGCGTAGAAGTCAAGGACAAAATCCAAAAATCCAAGAAATCTTTGGAGTGCGGCGACTTGCCGCCGCTTTGGAATCCCCCAGCGGCAAATGGTAAAATGGATAGATCGCAGATGGCTAACGGGGTCCTGCCAGCACGGCCAAGCGGAAGCCGAAAGACATAAACCGATCGCCCGGGTCAGACCAGCCTCGGTGAGCCGACCGGCAATGCCTGGGGCCATCGTACCAGGAGCCGCCGCGCAACACGTGATCGTTTCCCGCCGCCTGCACCACCGGATTTGTCGCCGCCCCCGCCGCGTACTCCCCGTACCAATCCGCGCACCACTCCCAAACATTGCCGTGCATGTCATACAGGCCAAAAGCATTCGGTTCTTTCTGACCGACTGGGTGTGTGGACCCGCCACTGTTGGCCTCATACCAGGCAACGCGGGCCAAGTCCGCTTCCTTGTCGCCTGAGTAGTATGTAGTTTTCGTTCCAGCACGGCAGGCATATTCCCTTTCAGCTTCCGTCGGCAGCCGTACCGCGGGCGTCCCGCCCGCCTGCGTTCGTGCAGGCGAGACGCCTGCGGTACGTTCGCTCAACTTCTTGCAGAACTCTTGCGCGTCGTCCCATGACACAGTTTCGACGGGCAACTTCGGGCCTTTGAAGTTGCTTGGGTTGGTGCCCATGACCTGCTGATACTGCTCCTGCGTAGTCGTAAACTTCGCCATGTAGAACGGCCTCGTCAGCGTGACTTCGTGTGCAGGTTTCTCCCAGTCATAGGCCCGCCGGTAGCGGGCCAAGGCCGCCGCGTACTCCGCCCGAACTTGCGACAGCGCCTTGGTGGAATGCCACCAATGCATCCCTCCCAGCACGCCAAGGCTGGCCGCGAAGGCCATCGCCATGAACCGGCGCAGCGAATACTGGAACCTGCGCTTCTGCCGAATAGCCCGCAGGATCGCGAAGCCAACAAGCACCAGCAGAATCCCGCAGCCCGCGGCCAGGAGCGCTTTGCCCGCCACGATCTTCTTGTGGAACACTTCTTCATCCACGGGTTGCGGTTCCGGCGTGCCCATGACGAACTTCCCCGCCGGGATCAGCACCAGCTCCAGGCACACGCCATTGCCCAAGTCAAGCCTCTTGGTTGGCGGCAGATTTGTGCGGCGGGCGTACTGCTCAATCGCTTCCTGGCCGTCCCACAGAGGGAACGCGGCCTGCGGCTGTGCGTCTGCGCCACAGGCGAGCGCGCACGTAAGAAAGAGACAAGCCAGGGGCCGGCACATGGCAGCATTGTATACCGCGCGCGGTCTAACAACAAAGAGGCTTGAGGTAGCGCAGGCTTCCAGCCTGCTGTATTGCCGACTTCCAGTCGGCAGGACCTCAATTGCTGTGAGCGTCCAGAGAGCCAAGGGACGTTCTGCGGGCTGGAAGCCCGCGATACGGCAGACTGGAAGTCTGCGCTACAGTCAGCGATATGCGCTCAGGCCCTGAAAGTTTGAGGTCCGCCGCTTGCGCGCAGGGCGCACAGGACTTAGAATAAAAGTGGGTGTTAGCGGGGCGTTGGGCAGGCTTGTAGCCCCCGGCTTGGTCCATTCTACGGTGCCGGCCAGAGAAGTTCGAGAAGCATGGGTCTAAAGGGCAATCTTTCCTCGATCAGTCTGGCAGACGTGTTCCAGACTCTAAGCAGTGGGAGTTCCTCCGGGCTGCTGCGCATTCAAGCGCCGGAAGGTCCGCGTTTCGTTGAATTGCGGCATGGCACGATCTCCATCGCCGGCCGCTCATCTGGCCGCGTCATGCTGGGGGACCTCCTGATTGCTCGGGGGCTGGTAGACGATGCCGGTCTGGCGAAGGCGCTGGAGATACACAAACAGACCGGCAAAATCCTGGGCCAGGTATTGCTCGAAAGCGGTTTGGTCACCCTGGAGCAGCTTGAAGACGCGTTGCGCTTCCAGGTCGAAGAGGAAGTTTGCGAACTCTTCACCTTGCACAAGGGCGAGTTTGACTTCTTGGAGGGCGCCACACTTGACGCCCGCATCGCCCCCGCGGGCGGCGTGGTGCGCTTGAACCTGCAGTTGGACAAGCTGCTGGCCGAAGCGGCCCAGAGGGCGGAAGAGTGGAGAGGCTTTGAACAACGCATCCCTTCCCAGGCCTTTCTTTTTCAACTGACGCCTGCGGGAACCAGCGCGCTGGAGCAAAGCGAGAACCTTTCTTCCGAGGGCAGGGTGCTGTTGCGCCTGGTTCAGGCGCATCGCACTGTAGAGGCCATTGTGCAGAAGGTCTGCTTGGGGCGCTTCAACTCCAACCGCCTGTTGCTGGAGTTGTGGGACGGGGGCTTGGTTGAGCCCGTGCCGCAAAGCGAGTACCTGGCGCACGCCCGCGAGCACCTGCGGCAGGGCCGGCTGGATGAAGCCCAGCGGATTGGAGAGTTGGCTGCCGAGTCCGGCGACCAGGCGCTGAAAGGGCAGGCCCAGGAAGTGCTCGAGGAGATCAATCGCGTGCGCCGGCAGCTCAAAACGCCGAGCGCCATGCTCAGCGTCCGCGCTGACGGGCGGGTGCGCTCGGAGGTTATTCGCCGCGCCTCAGCGAACCTGCTCCTGAGGCCGGAGCACTCCCGCTGGCCCTTGGTGGCCGCCGGGGTACTCTTGTTGGCCGGCCTTGCGGTGGGCGGATACTTCCTCTACGCCGAGTATCTTGCGCACGG
>JBEKKG010001016.1:0-3028 GCA_050010835.1 Planctomycetota bacterium | reverse complement strand
CCAGGCGCCGAAGAGATCGAGCTTGATCGCGCGCCAGAATTCCTCGATTGGCGCTTCAGTCAGCGGGCCGTCCGCCATCGTCGAGCCGCCGGCGTTATTGTAGAGGACATCAATCCGCCCATAAGTCTTCTTCGTGGCCTGCACGAGGTTGTCTACTTGCGCCGGTCCATATTCTCGGGACCGCTTCTCAAGGCCGCTGCTGCCGATGCCGCCTCTGCGGAGGCCGGGTCTCTCACCACCACGACAACGGTTCTCGACAAGATGACTCCGCGGCCGTGTGTGCATTGGACCTATGGCTCCCAGACCGCGGGCGAGGTGGCTGCCGCAGGCGCGAAGGCGCTGCTCCGGTTTCTCCGCGAAGGCGACTGGTCCGTACTGGAACAGTTCGCTCAGACGCAGACCTACGAGATGTTGAAATCCAGGGACCAGCGGGCCCCGCGGCACACGAGCCTCGAAAGCGCCGTCATTGTGCCCACGAAGGACGAGCGTGACGATTTCGACGAGCGCTCCCCGCGGCACACGAGCATCGGAAAGGCAGCCCCGCCGGCGGCCTCAGGGCATGCGCCTGTGGCCACTGCGTCTGCCGCGCCTGCCGTGAAGGCTGAGTCTGCCAGCCCGCGCCCTGCGGCACAACCAGCGCCCCCAGCCGCTGGCAAAGCCAAGTCATCCGGCGCCGCGCCCGCGGTACAAACAGCGTCGCCCACCATCAGTGGCATCCTCGGGCAATTGAGCTTGGGCACGATGCTCAAGATGTTGGAATTGGAGAAGCGCAGCGGAGAGCTACTGGTCTCGTACCAGGAGTTGAGCGCTCGTCTCCTTCTGAACAACGGGCAGGTCGTGGAAGCCAGCGTAAATGGCCAGGCTGTGCCTCCTGGCGCTGAGAGCGGCCGTGGCGCCTTGCAATTGGTGCTGAGTTGGAATGACGGCCGTTTCGACTTCTTCCCGCAGGCAGCCGGCGCCGCTGGCCAGGCGAGTGGGTCCGGCCAAGACAAGAAATGACCCAATGTGCCGCAATCCTCCTGGATTGCGGCAGGGGGAACGGCCACAATCCAGGAGGATTGTGGCACGGAGGATGCAGCGGTTTCATTATTCCTATTCGTCCCATTCCTCCCATAGCACGTAACGGAACACCAGGTAACCGCTTGCTTACGCGCGCGGCTCGGACTGAATGGTTACAGATGATCCCATTCACTTGAGCCCCGCCAGGTACTCCGCAATGCCGGCTGCCGTGGCATGCTTGGCCAGCAGGGCCGAGAAGTCGCTCTTGCCCTCAATGGCTTTCTTCAGCGCACTGGCCAGCGCGGTATTGCCTGCCAGGTTCGCGCCCACGAGTCGGCTGTCGTGGAAGACGAAGCTTTGGTATCCGCCGTCCTCCTCTGACGCTACGACCGTGTAGCTGCCGTCTTGAGGGGTAAACTGGCCGATGCTGAAGGTGTCGAGGCCCACCACTTTCAGAGTGTGCGAGCGGGGCACGCCGCCGAATTCAACATTCAGGCCCGCCGCGTTCAGGCCTGCAATGTTGCCCTGGTACTGCGCCACGAACCAGTTGCCGTAAAGGACGCCCAGGTGCTCCGCCGCATCGCCAGCCGCGAAGACACGGGGGTGCGAAGTGCGCAGCCAGTTGTCCACCACCATGCCCTTCTGCACGCTTAGGCCGGCCTGGCGCGCCAGGTAACTGTTGGGCCTTACGCCAGTGGCGAGGACCACCAGGTCGGCGGGCAGAGCGGCGCCGCCTTCCTGCAGGAGCACGCCGGCCACCCGTTCATCGCCTACGAGTTCCTTGACGTGCACCGCCAGGCGCAGCTTGACGCCGAGCCTGGCCAGATGCGCCGCCAGCAGTGCGCCGGCCTTGGCGTCAAGCTGCGAAGGCATGAGGTGGGGGAAGCTTTCCAGCACAGCCACGTCCGCGCCTCGCCGTGCCAGTCCCGCCGCGGTCTCCAGGCCCAGCAGTCCGCCGCCGACACACACACAGCGGCATCCGGGCTGGGCCGCGGCCAGAATGCGGTCCGCGTCGCTTACTGTGCGCAAGCCGGTCACGCCTTCCCGCTGTGCGCCGGGCAGCGGCGGCACGAAGGCGTGAGCGCCGCTGGTGAGAACCAGCCGCTCGAACGGCAGCCGTCTTCCGCCGCGCAGTTCCACGGCCAGACTGTCAAGATCCAAACGCACTGCTTCCGCGCCACGCAGCAATTCGATGCGCTGTTCCGCATACCAGCTCTCGGGGTGGACGGGCAGTTCTTCCCGTTTGACTTCCCCCGCCAGGTAGCGTGTGAGGTTAAGTCTGTAGTATGGCAGTTCTGTCTCTTTGCATACCAGTGCAACCTGGGCTTGGGGCGCAGCCTTGCGCGCCGCTTCAACGGCGGCCAATCCGGCGATCCCGCCGCCCACCACGACGACCTGCCCGGAGCGCGGCGAGCCCGCCTGCACGCCTTGGTTCGCGGCCAGCGGCTCAAACCGGTCTTTCTGTGCGCCACAGATCGGGCAGGGTTCGAGCGGCCGCGGGCCGGAAAGCACGTAATGGCAGACGAGGCAGCGCCAGCGCTTGGCCTGCTCCATTGGCGCGGGAGCGGCGGCTTCCGTGTATGGCTCGAAATCCTCCGCAGCCGACCCGCAGACGGGGCAGCAATCGGGGGGCTTGGGCCCGCGATGTATGTAACCACAGACTGTGCAGCGCCAAGCGTTGGTGGACGTGTTGGTCATCCCGTTCAATGAAACCGTTCCCTCCGCAGCCTTTTACAGCGCCTCCTGGTTTTCGCAATTGCGTTGGACTGAAAGACCGATGGTGCGATAACTCCTTTTCCGATGGTGACCATTCTACTCTCCGCGGCCTATCTTCTCTCGGGGCTGTGTGCGCTCATCTATGAGACAGTCTGGATCTACATGTTCAGCCGCATCTTCGGCTCGACTGCTCTGGCCATGAGTTTCGTAGTGGCCATGTTCTTTGCCGGCTTGGCCGCGGGCAGCCGGATGTTCGGGAAGAAGTCTGCGAGTTCTGCGCAGCCGCTCCGGCTGTATGCGTTTCTCGAACTGG
>JBEKKG010001015.1:0-3032 GCA_050010835.1 Planctomycetota bacterium | reverse complement strand
AGCCGAACACCGTGGCGGCGAACACCATCGCCGTGGCGCGACGCCCGGTCTTCCATTCCGAGAAGTCGGCTACGTCGGCCATCATGGCCCAGAGCAGCGGCGCGGTCAGGCCCCAGGCGAACTGACGGAGCGCCTCCAGGCCGAAGACGAGTGGAACCGAGGTCGCCGGCACGAGAATCAGCATCCCCGCAAACGCGGCGGACAGAGCCAGGGCGCCGATAAACAGGTTCTTGCTGCCATAGCGCTTCACCATCGCGGTCGAACACATGACCCCGACAATATTGAACGGGCTGAACAGGTTTTCGTTGCCCGCGCAGTACTTGAAGTAGTACAGCATGGTGGCGCTGCGTATGGATAGCCCAATGAAGATCAGCACCGTGACCAGGAACAGAATGACCCACGGGATGTTCTTCCCCAGGTCCTTGAGATCCTGCCCCAGCGAGGACTTCTGACTGGGGTCGGGCTGGATTCGCTCTTTGGTCGTGAGAAACGTGATGCAGAAGAAGACGACGGCGAGGATTGCGAACAGCCCCATGGTCAGTTGATGGAACAAGAACAGGTTCTTGTGTTGAGGGTTGTCCGCGTAACGTGGCTTAGATGGAGATGTTGTCTGGCAACCGGTCAAGGTAGACCTGCCGGTAGACGTCCTTGAGGAATCTCAATCCTTCGGTGGCGAGTTGTTCGGGCGAATCGGCCAACTTGCGCCAGATACAGCAGAGCTTGGCGATGCTTTCCATATTGGGGTCGAACGATTCGATGGTCACGCACCCGTCGTAGCCCACCTGCATAAGCGCGCGGAAAAACGGAACCCAGGGTGTCAGCCCGGTGCCAGGGATGCCACGCTGATTCTCGCAAGCGTGCACGTACCCCAAATGACCCTCGGTCTGGAGTACACATTCGGTGAAGTCGTTCTCCTCACGAATCATGTGGAACGTATCGAGGTGGACCTTTACGTTCGGGACACCGACGTCGCGAATGAACTTCACCGCATCCGCCGCAGTGTTGATGAAATGCGATTCGAAGCGGTTGACCGGTTCGATGCCCAGGATCAACTTCGAGTCTTGTTGAGCGTAGCAAGCGATCTCGCGATAGCCTTCGACTCCCCACTTCCACTCATCTTCCGTGCGCATCCGGCCAGTCAGGTAGCCCCAACCACAGTAGATCATGCCGCCAAAGAGCTTGGCGCCCGCCTCATTGCTCAGATCGATGAGCCGCTTGGAGAACTCGATTCCCGCCTTGCGGACGGAGACATCAGGCGAGATGATGTTGTACTGCTCCGGCATGCCATATCCCGTGTTGATGGTCATGCCAAGATCGGCCGCAACGGCACGGACCTTTCGGGCGGGAAAGCCGTCGGGATCGAACGGGATGATCTCGACCGCGTCGAATCCCATGCGCTTGCACTTGTCCAGCAGGGGGAGATCCTTCTCGACGAACGTCTCGGCAAAAAGGAGCGAATGAATTCCAAATTGCACAGGTGCGCCTCCTATCGGGATTCTACTTCATTGGCTTAAACGTTCGCGCCGAGGAAGGCTTCCAGGCCTTGCTGGAATTCTGGAGCGACGGCGGGCGCCTGGACTTCGTGCAACGTGCAAAGCTGGCGGATGACCGAGGGCAAGTCCGGATAACCGGGGGTGCCAACCATGGCGGTGAAAAGCGCGCCCAGCACGGCTCCCTTGTTGGCCAGCGGACCCTGTCGACTGCTCACCAGCACGCGGCAATCCGGGATCAGCCGCCGCAAACCGGCCTGCAGAACCGACTGAATCAATGGCGACCGAGACAGTCCGCCCGTAATCACGAACCGCTGGATGGGCGGCACGCCGGTGTCGCAGACTTCGCCCAGCAAGTCCTTGGTCAGCCGCAGCACGTGCACGGCAATCGAGGACTGCGTCGACAGGACCCGCGCGCCGAGCGAGAGGCTGTCCCAATCCGCGGGGTAGACTTCCCGCCAGCCCTGGTCCGTGTGCGCCTGGCCGACGAAGCGCAGATCCGCGATCCCGGCGCGGATCCCCAACTGGTTGAGCTCGTCGTAGGCCAGGCCCTGGGTGTTGTAGGCGCGCACGAAGCGGTCGTACCAGACCGCGCAATCGGCCAGCATCTCGAGCAGGAGCGAGTCCTCGAAGTACTCGAAGCGGGCGGCGTTGCCGCGCAGTTGCGCGTCCGGGCGGCAGCGCCGGATCACCGTTCCGCTGCTGCCGAGCGAGAGCACGACTGTCTCGCGGTCCGCCAGGCCCGATCCCACGCCGCCGGCGTGATTGTCGCCCAGCCCGGCCCGCACGGTCCAACCCTGGAGCGTTTCGGCCACCTTGCGCCAAGCGCCAGCCGCTTGGCCCGCGGCCACCTTCCCAACGGGCGCGCCACTGGGGATGGGGACCGGGAACCAGGCCGGATCAAGCCCCGCCATCCGGAAGGCGGAGACGGCCAGCTCTTTGGTCTTCTGGTTCAGGAGGCCGTTGCTCAGCGCGTCCGAGGCGCTCAGCCTCGCGGCGCCGGTAAGCTGGAGGGCCATGTAATCGCCCGTGGTCATGACGCGCCGGATCTGGCCGGCCAGCGCAGGCTCGAGGTTGAGCGCCCATTTCAGCTTGGGAAGGATGAAACGCGGCTCGATGCGGCCCACGGTCTGCTCGGCCCCCAGCTTGCGGAGTTGCTCGACTTCGGCGGTCGCGGCATGGCACTGCCAGGTGATGAACGGAATCAGAACCTCGCCGCTGGCGCCGAGCAGCACCATGTCGTGCTGACGCACGGAGGCGCAGAGGTCGCCCGGCTCGGCGAAACTCCAACCTCGTTGCTCGAATTGCTGGAGGGCTTCGGCGAGCATGGGAGGCAGGGTGTCTGATTCGATGGCCGGCTGGCCGTGCCAGGCGCGGGTTCCCCGCATGGGGATGGCGGCCAGATCCTCTTCGCCGTGGACGCCACGGACGCCGGCCGTCACCGCCGTGGTGCTGATGTCCAATCCAAGAAAGCGTGCGTCTTTCGCCATGGGTTACTCCTTTCAACGGGCGGCCCCGGTGACTAGCGGGCCTTGCCGAATA
>JBEKKG010001014.1:0-3039 GCA_050010835.1 Planctomycetota bacterium | reverse complement strand
AGCACGAGGAACTGCGCCGCCTCTGCGAACCCTTGCGCCAAGCCGCGCTCCAGGCTTTGGTAAGTAGCACGGGCGCCCCCGCCCGTGACCCCCTCCCCTTGCGGGAGGGGGCAGGGGGAGGGGCTTGGGCCCCCGTCAACACCACCTGCTTCCCCCGCCAGGAGCCGGCCCGGCTGCCGGACGGCAAGCTCGTCTTCGTGGACGCGCCCAGTTGCGGCATCGGCGCCATCGTGCCCGCGCCGGACAATGTGCGTGTCACGCAGAAAGGCGCCCGCATAACTCTGGAGAACCAGTTCCTGAAAGCGGTCTTGTCCACCGGCGGCGCGCTCTTGAGTCTGCTCGAAAAGCGCAGCGGGCGCGAGGCCCTGGCCGGCCCCGCCAACGTGCTGGAACTCTACGACGACAACCCTACCTGCGCGGATGCCTGGGACGTTGACCCGTTCCACCTCGAAACCGTGAAGCCCTGCCCGCCGGCGGAGCAATGCAAGGTATTCAGCGAAGGGCAAGGGCTGCGGGCCGGCGCCGTTTTTGAGCGGCGCGTGGGCCTCAAGAGCCGCTTGACTCAGCAGGTGCAACTGGACGCCGGTGCGCGGCGGCTTGAGTTCCACACCGAAGTGGACTGGCAGGAATCGAAGAAGTTTTTGAAGACCGCCTTCCCCGTGAACGTGCGGGCCATGAATGCGACCTATGAGATGCAATTCGGCCACGTGGAACGGCCGACCCACTATAACACGCCTTACGACCTGGCCAGGTTCGAAGTGCCCGGCCACAAGTGGGCGGACCTGAGCGAACCCGGCTTCGGCGTGGCGCTGCTGACGGACTGCAAGTACGGCTACAGCACCTTCGGCAATACGATGCACATCAGCCTGCTGCGCGCGCCGACGACGCCCGACCCCGTGGCCGACAGAGGCAAGCACAGCTTTGCCTATGCGGTCATGCCGCACGCGGGTGGCTGGCGCGAGGCGGGCGTGGTGGCCGAAGCCTACCGCTTCAACCTGCCCGTCCTCTTCGCCCCGGGAGCGCCGGCGTCTCGCCGGCCCGTGGCTGGGGGAGGACCAACGGTCACGCAGCCCCGTTCGTTCTTCAGCGTGGATCAGCCAAACCTCGTCCTGGACACGGTGAAGAAAGCCGAGGATTCAGACGCCATCGTGCTGCGGCTCTATGAAGCTTACGGCGCGCGCGGCGTGGCGCGGATCAAGTGCGCGCTGCCGTTCAAACAGGCCGCGTTCTGCAACATCCTGGAGGAGGAAAGCGGGACGGCCAAAGTAAAGGAAGGACAGATTGAAGTGCCCTACGGGCCGTTCCAGATCGTGAGCCTGAAACTTACGTGACGGGATGCCAGTGTCGCGTTGACGATATGGTGAAACGGATTCCAGGAGCGGCGGGCGCCTCGCCCGCCTGCCCGCGGGCGAAAGCGCCCGTGGCTCCTTCTCCGTTGATTCTCGGTAAAAATGTGATATTGTACAAAATGGAAAAAGGGGATCGCCCATGACCAGCATGACAGCGACCGAAGCCCGGCAGAAATTCTCCCAAACGTTGAACGAAGTCCGTTGCAACAAGAAGCGGATTCTGCTCGCGCGCAAGGGTAAACCGTTCGCTGCCTTCGTGCCCATTGAAGACGTGGAGTTGTTGGAAGCCTTGGAAAACGGGGCTGACGCAAAGGCGGTGAAGAAGGCCCTTGCGGACGCCAAAGCCAAAGATGAAAAGCCCGCGGAACCAGCCGAAGATGTTCTGGATTGGGACGCGGCAATCGTGGCGCCGCCACCGCGCCGCAGCGGCAAGATCAGGGTCAAATTTGTCTACAAGGGGCGGGACAAACCACTTCTTGAGCATCTCTCAGATGCCGATGTGGAGATCGAGTAGGGCGCGCGCATGGGACAGCGGGACTATCCGTGGTACGACGTGGTGACGGGTGATGTGCTCGAACAAGGAGATCTTTTCGAGCAATGTCCCGTTCTTTCGCCGCCGGCGGGCCTCAAGCTGGAGGCTGGCGGCATTCCAGCGGCAACTATTGACTGGAGAACACGCGATGTGATCCTGCTCTCCCAGTCTTGCGACATGGTTCGCGGGCAGGAAAAGTTATCCGACGTGCTCCTCTGTTCTGTATGGAATCCCAAGGAACTGGACGCAGGGCCATTCAAGAACCTGAAGTCCGGCCTGGAGAATGTGCGTTGCGGCCGTGTGAACGGGTTTCACTTGCTCGCCAACTGCACGCTGCCGGGGCTGCAGCGGAACTTCCGCGTTGTGGACTTTCGCCGCGTCTATTCGCTGCCGCTGGAGTTCATGCGGAGCCTTGCCGCTGCCCAGGGAAGCCGCCTGCGGTTGCTGCCTCCGTACCGCGAGCATCTCTCCCAAGCCTTTGCCAGGTTCTTCATGCGAGTTGGACTGCCCGTGGATATCCCGCCGTTCAAGTAACCCTGCGAGCAGAACAGTTCGCCTACGGGCAGTTCCAGATCGTGAGCCTGAAACTTACGCGACGGGATGCTTGACAACGCCCTGCGGAAAGGCTGTAATGGGGTCAGCCGCACGCCGGAGGGCAGATCATGCCGTACCTTATCATCGCCGGATTAGCGCTCTTTCTACTCGTGACTTACGCAGGTTGCGGCAAGCCAAAGACGCCGAACACGGCTTCCCCGCCGGAACCGAAGCCGGCGCCCGCCGTAGAGCGCGTGGCCGCTCCCGCTAAGGTTGCGCCGAAGCCTTCAGACCCGGAGGCGCTAACGGAGACACCCAAGAAGAAAGTGCCCCGTAACGCGTGTTGCTACAAAATGAGTGCCCCGCCTACGACGTTCGATTACCTCTGCCCGAGATGCGGCGAGAGGACGCTGTACGCGCTCCCACCCAATGCTTCTGAAAAAGAGCGGGCAGCCGTCGTTGACGCAACCTTTGTGCTGAACGTACAACTGGAGGGCTGCCGTCGTGCGCTGGCCGCAATCCGGGATTTGCCTGTTGAGTTGGATGAGTCCCAGTTCTGCCGCAAGTGCAGTCCGGCCGTGGAGAAGCCGGAGTTGGTGTTGGTGGTGCGGCGTCCGGGCGCGG
>JBEKKG010001013.1:0-3040 GCA_050010835.1 Planctomycetota bacterium | reverse complement strand
TTCTCGCTCATGCGATTGCCTTCGTCGATGATGGCGATGCCGCCGCGCAGCATGGCGGTCACCAGCGGCGAAGCCACATAACGCAAACTGCCCGCGCCCTCGATCACCGGCGTCACCAGCAGATCCTCCGGGCGCGTATCCATGGTGGCCTGCAGGATGTAGACCTCGCGCCCCATGCGCCGGGCGGCGGCATACGCCAGCGTGGTCTTGCCCACGCCGGGCTTGCCCAACAGGCGCGGATTCATGGGCAGGTCCTGATCGTTCACCACCATCCAGGCGGCCAGCAGTTGGATGTGGCAGGCGATGGCGCTGGTGGCGGAGTTATTAAAGTGCAGCGGTCCGTGCAGCACGGCGTAGTCGTGATTGCCCATCAGGACGAAGGAGCAGCGGTCATGGACAAGCTGGAGGCATTCCACCGGATTGGGGCCGTAGCCCAGGATATCGCCTAGACACCAGATCTCCTTGATCCCGCGCTGTTCAATGTCGGCCAAGACCGTTTCCAGCGCTTCGAGGTTGGCATGGATATCGGAAATGAGCGCCAGGCGGTCAGGAATTTTCTTTGGGAGCATTAGCCTCGATCTCGTCCAACATGCGCTGGAGCTTCTCTTCATGGACCTGTTCCTCTTTGGCCAGGAACAGCAGCAGCTCTTGGACCTTCTCGTTGCCGACCAGCCTGGCGGCTTCCGAGTAACGCAGGTAGGTCTGCCATTCCTGCTCAATAGCATATTTGAGTTGCGTTATCAGTTGTTCGTGCGTGGGGCGGTTTTCGGGCATGGATGCTCTCCGGGCCAAAGCAGGACGAGAGCTTATACTGGGTGCGGGCGAAATCCAGGCTTTTTCCGGCATGAGGCCTGAGGCTTGAGGAGCGCACGGTTAGGCGGCAAAACCTCAGGCCTCAAGCCTCGAAAAAATCTTTTTTTCTTGTATACGAACAATTGTTAGGTATAATTGTAGAAGAGCGCCTGAGAAGCACAGCGCGGGCAGGCGGCCTGCGCAGGTTTGGGGCGCGAGTCATCGGATTGTTCACCGCAGAGGCGCAGAGAGCGCAGAGAACAGCAGGAAGAATGGACAGAATGATTCTCGGAATTCTTTCTTTACTCTGCGTCCTCTGCGTCTCTGCGTCTCTGCGGTGAATTTTTCGGGTTAGGGGAGCGCACAGGCATGGCGCGGCCTTTCACTACGGAACTGACCAGACGCCAGAAGGCCGTGCTGGACTGGGTGAAGGATTTCATGCGCCGCAACGGGCTGCCGCCGACCGTGCGCGAGATCGGGCGGGCTTTCGGCTATTCCAGTTCCAGCGTTTTCGATTACCTGAAGGTCCTGGAAAGGAAAGGCTGGTTGTTCCGCCGCCGCGAACTGGGGCCGCGCTCGCTGGTGCTGGCGGATGAAGCCGGGCGCGCTTGCCCGCACTGCGAGCAGGTGCAGGTGGTGGGCAGGATCGCCGCAGGCAAGCCGCTCCTCGCCGCCGAGGACGATTTGGGGACTGTGACCGTCGCCCGCAACGTGGGCGTCCCAGGCGAGGTTTACGCCTTGCTGGTCCAGGGCGACAGCATGATTGACGCGGGCATACTGGACGGGGACGTGGTGCTGATCCGCAAACAGGATACGGCGGACGACGGGGACATTGTCGTGGCGCTCATTGATGACGAGGCCACGCTCAAGATTCTGCGCCGCCAGGGCCGCCGCGTGAAACTGGCGCCTGCCAACCGCGCCCTGCAGCCCCTCTATGTGGATGCGGAGCGGCTCAAAATCCTGGGGAAGCTGGTGAACGTACAGCGGAGATACGGGTGAGGAGCGAGGAGCGGCGGGCGCCTCGCCCGCCGGCCCACGGGCGAAGGCGCCCGTGGCTCCTTGTCCTACTGACAGGTGACATGTGACAAGTGACATGGACAAAACATCCGCAGGGGCCGCGATAGCCGATAGTGCGCCGCCTGGGACCGCCGCCTGTGCGCTGTACGTCGGCACCTCGGGCTATTCTTATGCCGAATGGACCGAGGCGGGTTTTTATCCGCCTGGCACGAAGGCCGCGCAGATGCTGCCCCTGTATGCCCGGGAGTTTCGGATTACGGAACTCAACTATACGTGGTACCAGATGCCCAAGGCCGACGCCCTTGAAAGACAAAGGCGCCAGGCGCCGGCAGGCTTCCGCTTCGCGGCCAAGCTGACCAGGACCCTGACGCATGAAATCGAAGAGGGCGGCTGGCGGCTGCAAGCCGCGCAATACCGCGCGGGCGTCACCCCCCTGGTGCAAGCCGGGCAGCTTGCCGCCGTGCTGGTGCAACTGCCGCCGGACTTTGGCCGCACCACGGCCAACCGCCAGTATCTGGCGGCGCTGCTGCAGGAACTGCGCGGCCTGCCGCTGGCGGCGGAGTTCCGCCATGCGAGCTGGAACGAACCGCGGGTGTTTGAGGAACTGGCGCGCCGCCAGGTGGCGCTGGCGGTCGTGGATGAGCCGGCCTTGCCGGGTCTTTTCCCGGCGCTGCCCGTGGTGACCAATCCGCAGTTCTTCTATGTCCGTTTTCATGGCCGCAACGCCAGAGGCTGGCGTTCCGGCCAGTTGCAGAGCAAATTCGATTACGATTACACGGACGCCGAATTGCGCGACTGGATCGTGCGCCGGATTGAACCTATGGCGCGGCAGGCGCGCCAGGGCTTCCTGTTTTTCAACAACCATGTCCGTGGCCAGGCGCCCAGGAACGCGAAGCAGCTTCTCCGCCTACTGATGGACAACAGCTAGTACTGAGTGGCTAGTGGCGAGTGACGAACGATGGCAAACCAAGTCAACATCTCCGGGGGGACTACTCAGCACTCAGTACTCAGTACTCAGCACTCATCTGCGCCAGCCGAACGCTCTATCATCCATCTCAACGTGGCCGACTTTGCGGTGGCCGTTGAGCGCATTCTGGACAGCCGCCTGCGCGGGCGGCCCGTGCTCATCGCGCCCGCGGGCCTGGCGCGCGCCGCCGTGTATGACATGAGCGAGGAGGCTTACCGCGCGGGGGTGCGCAAAGGCATGGACCTGGCGCGGGCACGCCGCTTG
>JBEKKG010001012.1:0-3042 GCA_050010835.1 Planctomycetota bacterium | reverse complement strand
CAGCAAATGTACCGCGGGCGTCCCGCCCGCCCGTGGCAGGCCGGCAGGGCGCGAGGACGAAGGCGGGCGGGACGCCCGCGGTACGCTCTGGGCCACGCATTTACTGACATGCACCCGGTGGCGCGTCATCCGTCACCCGTCACTTGTCACCTGTCACCTGTCGGCGTACTATGCGGACATGGCTCTCTACCGCATTGAAGCAGGATTGCGCGAAGATGTCCCGGACCCGGCGGCCGCGGGGCTGATCGCCGAACTCCAAACACTGGGCGCCCGGCCGCCTGAGCGCGTGCGCACGGCGCGGCTGTATTGGCTGGAAGCGGATTTCGGCCGGGAGACGGCTTGGCGGCTGGCGCGCGAACTGTTCTCCGATCCGGTCGTTGAGCGGGCTGTGGTGAACGAACCGCTCTATGAAGACGTGCGCGCGCGGCTGATTGAGGTAGTGCGCCGGCCCGGCGTGATGGACCCCGTGATCGCCAGCGTCCGCAAGGCCTTGGCCGACCGCAAGCTGTCCGTGGGGCATGTCGCTACAGGACGCAAGTACCTGTTTTACTTCAGGGCCGGCGAGCGGCCCACAGACGACGGGGAATTGCGGCGCCTGTGCGGAAAAGTGCTGGCCAACGAGTGCATCGAGGAAATCCACATTGACAAGGCGGCGCCAGTCCACCTGCCGGGCGGCGCGGAGGAGCCTTTCAAACTGGCGATAGTGGGCTTGGCGGGCCGGACGGCGGAGCAGTTGCTGGAGATCAGCGCCCGGTGCTGCCTCTCGCTCACCGCAGTCGAGATGCAGGCCATCCAGCAGCACTATGCGGCCCAGGGCCGCCAGCCGACCGACGTGGAACTGGAGACCATTGCGCAGACGTGGTCTGAGCACTGCCGGCACAAGACGCTGCGCGGCGCGGTGGACTTCGCGGGCCCGGAAGGCCCCAGGCAATACCGGAACCTGCTGCAGGAGACCATCATGCGGGCGACCGCGCAGATCGCCCACAAACGCTGTCTGTCGGTCTTCAAGGACAACGCCGGCGTGGTGGCGTTCGACGAGAAATGGGCGCTGACGTTCAAAGTCGAGACGCACAATCACCCCAGCGCGATCGAGCCTTACGGCGGCGCGGGCACGGGGATCGGCGGCGTGATCCGCGACACCATGGGCACGGGGCTGGGGGCCAAGCCTATCGCCAGCACGGACGTTTTCTGTTTCGGGATGCCGGACACACGGCTGGAGAGCCTGCCCGCGGGCACGCTGCACCCCAAGCGGGTCATGAGCGGCGTGGTGGCAGGGGTGCGCGATTACGGCAACCGCATGGGCATCCCCACTGTCAACGGCGCCGTGCACTTCGATCCGCGCTATGTCGGCAACCCGCTGGTGTTCTGCGGTTCCGTAGGGCTGCTCCCGCGCGACAAAATCGCCAAGGGCGCCCGGGCCGGCGACCTGGTGGTCGTGCTGGGCGGGCGAACGGGGCGGGACGGCATCCACGGCGCGACCTTCAGCAGCATCGAACTGACGGAGCACTCCGAAACCGTCTCCAGCGGCGCGGTGCAGATCGGCAATCCCATTGAGGAGAAGAAGACGCTGGATGTGCTGTTGAAGGCCCGCGACGCGGGGCTGTATACCTGCGTGACGGATTGCGGCGCAGGCGGGCTGTCTTCGGCGGTGGGCGAGATGGGCGAGGACCTCGGCGCCACGGTGGATTTGGAGAAAGTCCCGTTGAAGTACGCGGGGCTGACCTACACGGAGATCTGGATCAGCGAAGCGCAAGAGCGCATGGTGGTGGCGGTGCCGCCGGAGAAATGGCCGGAGTTCGAGAAGCTGTGCCGGTCGGAGGACGTCGAGGCCACGGCGCTCGGCGTCTTCGGCACTCCTCCCGGCGCGCGGCCCGGCGAGAAACTGCTGCGGCTCAAGTACCGCGGCAACGTCGTCGGCGAACTGGACATGGAGTTCCTGCACGGCGGGGTGCCCGGCGTGACGCGCCCGGCGGCCTGGAAGCGCCCCACGCCCAGCGCCTTGAACACGTCCACTCTGGACGTGCTCATGACCATGCAGCAGGCCACGGGGCTGGACCTGAAGACCCTGGCCCAGGCGCGCGCCAAGCCCGCGCGGATGTACGGGCCGCTGCTGCGCAAGCTGCTGTCCCTGCCCACCATCGCTTCCAAACAGTGGATCATCCGGCAATACGATCATGAGGTGCAAGGCCGCACCGTGGTCAAGCCGCTGGTGGGCCTCAAGGATGATGGCCCGAGCGATGCGGCGGTGTTGACGCCGGTCCTGGGTTCCACGCGCGCTTTCGCGCTGGCCTGCGGCCTGTGCCCGCAGTTCACCGAGCGCGATCCGAAGCAGATGGCCAGGCTGGCGGTGGACGAGTGCCTGCGCAACCTGGTGGCCGTGGGGGCGGACCCGGACAACACCTTCATCCTGGACAATTTCTGCTGGGGCAACACCGCCAAGCCTGAGCAACTGGGCGCGCTGGTCCTGGCTTGCGAGGGCGCCGCCGAGGCAGCCGTGGCCTACGGGACGCCGTTCATCAGCGGCAAGGACTCGCTCAACAACGAATACGCCGCGGGCGGCAAGACGATCTCCATACCCGGCACGCTACTCATCTCCGGGCTGGGCATGGTGGATGAAGCGCGCTTGTGCGTGACGATGGACCTCAAAACCCCGCGCAACCTGCTTTACGTCGTGGGCCTGACCCACGAGGAAATTGCAGGCAGCCACTTCGATCTGCTGACCAACACGGCCAACGCGCTGACCAACCTGCCGCTGCTGGATCTCAAGCTCGCCCGGCGCATTCACGGCACGCTGCACAAGGCCATGGTGCGCGAGATGGTGCGCGCCTGCCACGACATGAGCGAGGGCGGGCTGGCGGTGGCCGCCGCGGAGATGGCCTTTGCCGGCGGGCTGGGCGCGCGCCTCACCCTCAGTCAAGTGCCGGCCCCCGGACTGCTTCCCCCGCACGTCGTGCTGTTCAGCGAGAGCGCGCCGCGGTATCTGGTGGAGGTGCCGCGCGAACGGGCGGGCGACTTCGAGGCGGCCAAGGCCCAGGCCAAGGC
>JBEKKG010001011.1:0-3045 GCA_050010835.1 Planctomycetota bacterium | reverse complement strand
ATGGTGGAGGATACGGGGGTCGAACCCGTGACCTCAAGACTGCCAGCCTTGCGCTCTCCCAACTGAGCTAATCCCCCACACTGGCTCGGTTAACCATACACGGACCGGGCATGGTTTGTCAAGCGCAGAGCGCATTTCCGGGCGGTGGAGCGGTGGCCGGGCGCTTATTTCGCGATTGTCATCTTGTTTCCAGTGTGAATCTGGCTTATCACACATACGGCTCCCGCAGACCTGCGTCCGGGGCGCCGATCCGGGGAACAACACTGGAGAGAGGAGCGGAAGACGTGAGGATTGGTCAGCACAGCAAGCTGGTTATGATTGGCGATTCCATTACCGATTGCGGCCGTGCGCAGCCCGTGGGCGAGGGTCTCTTCGATGCCGTGGGCAAGGGCTATGTGGCCCAAGTGGATGCACTGCTGGGCGCAGTATGTCCCGAGATGGGAATCCGCATTCTGAACGTGGGCCTTAGCGGCAACACGGTGCGCGACTTGAAGCAACGCTGGGAGCGCGATGTCCTGGCGCTCAAACCAGATTGGCTTGCGGTCATGATCGGCATCAACGACGTGTGGCGCCAGTTCGACCTGCCGCGCCAGAAGGAACTGCACGTCGGCCCGGAGGAGTACGAAACCACGCTGGATGAGCTGTGCGCTGCAACCCGCGCGCAGTTGCAGGGACTCGTTTTTATGACGCCCTATTTCATCGAGCCCAACCGCGAAGATCCCATGCGCGCGCAGATGGATCGCTATGGCGCTGCGGTGCGGCGGCTGGCGAAGAAGCACCGGGCGCTCCTTGTGGACACTCAGGCCGCCTTCGACAAAGTGCTCAAGCACCTGCACCCTATGGCGCTGGCTTGGGATCGCGTACATCCCAACCAGACGGGACACATGATTCTGGCGCGCGCTTTTCTCCAGGCGATAGGGTTCAAATGGTAGTGCGGCATGAGCAGCCCCCGCGCGCCCGAACTCCTCGCTCCCGCCGGCGGTCCCGAAGCCGCCTATGCGGCTTTGCACTGCGGGGCCGACGCCATCTACTGCGGACTGCCGCGCTTCTCCGCCCGCGCCGATGCCGAGAATTTCTCACTGGACCAGCTTGGGGCCGTCACCGCCTTTGCCCATGCTCAAACGCCTCGGCGGCGGGTCTATGCCGCAGTCAACACGCTGATACTTCAGGCCGAATGGCGCGCCGTGGCCGAGACGCTGGCGGCTTTGTCCGACATTGGCGTGGATGCCTTGATTGTCCAAGACTTGGGCGTGGCGTGGCTGGTACGCGAGCATTTCCCGGAATTGCGGCTGCACGCCAGCACGCAATTGGCCATCCACAACCGCGCCGGGGCCGCGGCCGCGCGGGCGCTCGGTTTTGCGCGGGTAACTCTGGCCCGCGAGCTGACGCTGGACGAAATCCGCGGGATCGCCGCATTGGAGGGGCTGGAGGCCGAGGTTTTCATCCACGGAGCGCTCTGCTATAGCTACAGCGGCCTTTGTTTATACTCTTCGCAACTGCTCGGCCGGAGCGGCAACCGTGGGCGTTGCGCGCAGCCGTGCCGCGCGTTCTACCGCGTGGGCGCAGGCTCAGACCTGGAAGGACACCGCGGCTTCGCCTGTTCGATGAAGGACCTGGCGCTCCCCGAGCACGCCGGGGCGCTGAGGGAAGCGGGCGTCAGCAGTCTCAAGATCGAGGGCCGGAAGAAGAACGCGCTCTACGTTGCGGCCGTGACGAGTTTCTACCGCGGCTTGCTCGACGGAACTCTTGGCCGGGACGAGCGCGTCCGTTGTGCCACGGACATCCAGACTGTTTTCAGCCGGCCCTGGACGCGCTTGTTCATGGCTTCGCGCCGTGAGCAGGGCGGGGGAGAGGCCGGCGCGCCCTCGCACCGCGGAACGCCCATAGGCCAGGTTGAGTCCGTTGTGCGCGGTCCTGCGGAGGCCTTCTGGTTGCGGTTCCGCACGGCGCGGGCGCTGGAACGGCACGACGGACTGCAAGTGGAAATGCCGGGTGTGGAGCGGCCGTTTGGCTTCGCCGTGGAGGCGTTGCGCATCCTGGAGAACGCGGAAGGCAGGGAGAGCATGGCGGCGGCGAAACCCGGCCCTGGCCCTGTTTCCCGTGAGAGAGACAAGCGAAAACGGCAGCGCTCGACTTCACCGCGTGAAGTATTCGAGGCGCCTGCCGGTGCGCTTGTTGAGGTGCGCCTGCCGGACAGCGGTTTCCCGCCGCTGCCCGTGGGCGCCACTGTCTGCTGTTCGTCATCCCAGGAAGTGAAACGGCGCTACCGGTTCCCGAAGCCGAAGCCCGGCTTGTTTTGCGCGAAGCGTGTGGTGGACGTCCGCATCGAAGCGGCTGCGGACGGGATTCGCGTCAGCGGACGGGCGGCGGCGCGCTGTGCAGGCGAGGACGCGGTGGAAGCGCGCTGCATTACCGTTGGGACCTTTGCGCCGGCGCGCGAGGCGGACGCGCAGAATGCCACAGTGCGGCGGGTCTTCGAGCAACTCGGAGGAACGCGGCTGGTTCTGGGACGCTTCGAGTTCCTGAACCCCGAGGCGCGCTTTGTGCCGCTCTCAAAGTGGAAGGAACTCCGCCGCGCTTGGGCCGCGCGGATGGAAGGAGAGCTAACCGCGGCGCAGGCGCGGCGCGTGGACAGGGCTCTTGTAGGGCAGGCATCCTGCCTGCCTCGTGGGCAGGCAAGATGCCTGCCCTACAGGACCGGGGCATTCCTCTGGTCGCTCAAGGTGGATCGGCTTTGTTTCCTTGCTGCTTTCGAGAGCGAAGACTGGGGCGGCCTGGACGAGGTGGTCGTTGAGATCGCACGCGACGGGTTGGCCGAATTGAGCACAGGATTGGCCGCCTTGGTTGCGCACGTGGGCCGCGAACGCATCCGGCTTGCGCTTCCCATCCTGACGCGGGCCTGGGAAGAGGAGGACTTGCGCCGCAAGATCACGGCGCTGCGCGCAGAGGGCTGGAGCAGGTGGGAGGCCGCGAATCTATCCGCCTGGCAGTTCCTGCAACTTGGCCAGGCTCAGGAACGGGTCGGTCAGGGCGTCGGCGGCGCGG
>JBEKKG010001010.1:0-3048 GCA_050010835.1 Planctomycetota bacterium | reverse complement strand
CAGGGGCTGCACCAGGAAATCCAGGCCGCCCGTGACGAGCACCAGCCGCAGGCCGTCTTGCTGCAGCCCGCGGAGTTTCTCCAGCGCCCGCGGGAACAAGCGCGGTTTGATGGCCTCGCTGTAACACTCCTCGGCCAGTTCCCTGACCCGCGCGCTGGGCAGTCCCGCATAGTGGGAGTAGATGGCTCGGTTGGAAGCCTCCCGGCTGAAGTGGTCCAGCAGCAGCCAGTACGGCCCGCGCAGGCACAGGCCGGCCAGCCAGAGAGCGCGCGCCGGCGCGCTCAGCAGCCGCCGCTTGTACCAGAAGAGCGGGCCGGCAATGTTCGTGGCGGCCAGCGTGCCGTCCACGTCGCAGTAGGCGGCGCGTGGCGGAGCCATTAGGAAAAAACCGCCTGAAGGCCAAGAGGGCCAGGAACGTGGAACTCTGGAGATTCTGCTCTTCTCATGCGCGCCAGTGTCCGGGTCTGTCAAAAGGCGAACGTGAATGTACCCGATGGGCCGTCGTAGATGAAGAGGCATTCCGAAAGGATATCCCGGCCAACCAGGCCCTGAATTCCTTGTCCGGCAAGAGAGACCCCAATCGCCTGCACCACAGGGAACAGGCGAATAAACTTCTGCCCCTTATGTAGGAGAACGATACTGACGTCATACACTGGGGCCTCTACCGGCGTCCCGCCTGTGGATGCAGTCTGAATCTGCGCTGTCCCACTCGGTACCAAACCGAGAGCCCCTAAGGGACCAAGGTCGAGGCAGGTTGATCTCGCACCCGTATCAACCAGAACCCGCACCGGAATCGGCGCTGGAATTGCCACGCCGCTGGCCCCCATCAGTTTGCGACGGTGCTCGCTCACCCAAACACCCACGTCCAAGGTTGGCCCGTTGGGAGGTGATATTATCCTCGTTAGGTGGGGCATGTAATCTCGCGATTGAAGTATATAATCGGTTCCACGGCCTGCACCTGTTTAACGAAGAATGGCTCGAACTTGAATTTTTCGTAGCCTGACTTTATCGCATCTCCGTATGTATCGTAAAAATCAATCACCTGGTCCTCCTTGATGAGGACGAACATGCCCTCGTGCTCCAGTAGGTGCTCAAGTTCGCGTCTGTAGGTTTGTAGTTCCTTTTCGAGCGCCATGAACGTGTCCTCCATGTATATTATCCTATGCCCATCAGTTGTGTCAACCCGGTTTGCGTTTATCCGCGGTTCCAATCAATCACTGCGCCAAGGCTTCGATCCGCGCCCGCAGTTCCGCCGCCGCACGGCGGTACAGTTCGGTGGCGGAGGCGCGGCCACGCTCCTGTTTCAGCGCCTCGAACAGCAGCCGCTTGCCGATGCGCAGGCGGATGCGCGCGCGCCGAGGCAGGGAGCGGCCTTTGGGCAGCGACGCGAACGTGCCGCTCAGATGCACCGGGATGACAGGCACGTCCAGCTCGACGCCCAGTACGCCCACCCCGGGCTTGAAAGCCTGCAACTCCCCGGTCACGGAGCGTGTGCCTTCGGGGAAAATGAGGATCGCGCGGCCGGTGTCCAGCACGCTCTTGCAGGTCGCCAGGCTTTGGGCGGCAGTGTCTTCACGGTCGAAAGGCAGCGCATTCAGGCACGTGCTGAAGAACCAGCTCTTCAGGCGCGTATTGAAGAAGTAATCCCGCGCCCCCATCACGTAAAGGTCCGCCGCGCGGGGGCCGAGCACCTCGCGGATGGCCACGGCATCCAGATGGCTGCAATGGTTGGCGGCCAGGACGTAGGCGCCGCTGGTGGGCACATGCTCCAAGCCCTGGCATTCTATCCCCAGATAAGTGTTCATCAGCACAGACGCGGTGGTATTGAAAACGCCCCGCACGAGGCTGCGCGGGAGCGAGCCGGGCAGGACGATTTGCAATTCCTTCTGCTCCCCGCGCCGGGAGAGGATGCCCTTGCCGCGGCGCCGGGCCGCGGGCGCGGCGCCGGCAGTGCGGATGTTTTCGAGCGTGGCCACCAGGTCGCGGACGGTGAACAACTTGCCCTCGGCGTCATGCGGAATGGTGAGGTTGAGCTGCAGTTCGAGTTTTTGCAGCAAGTCCACGCGGCCGATGGAATCAATGCCCAGGTCCAATTGCAACCGCATTTCAGGAGTGACATCGGCGGCTGTGAGTCCCCCGGGCGCCTCGGCCACTTCCGCCACGGCGCGCGCGACTTCCGCGAAAACGCCGCTCGCAGCCACAGGCTTGCCTGCGGCGCCCGCGGCAGAGGCGGATGGGGCGGGGGCGGGGGCGCGCACCTCTTTACCGTGGGGCAAGTTGCCAACTTGCCCTACCTCCCGGGGCAATGGGCCGCCGGCGGTGAGGGAGTAGCGTTCGCGCACTTTGTTGCGCTGCACCTTCAACGTGGTGGTCTTAGGCAGGTCCTCCTTCTGGAACTCGATCCGCGCCACGCGCTGGTAACTGGGCAGCGAGCGGAGCGCGCGGTCAATCGCGGCCTTGATCCCGGCGCGGTCGCTGCCGGCCTCGGGCACGATAATGGCCGCGACCTCCTCGCCGTGTCCGGAGCGGGCCGGAAGGCCGATGACGCACAGCTCCTTGATGCCGCTGATCTTTTGCAGCGCGGCCTCGACCTCGTCGGGATAAACGTTCTTCCCCGCGGCAGTGATGACGACATCCTTGAGGCGGCCGGTGATATTCAGGTAGCCGTCCGGGCCGATGCGGCCCAGGTCGCCGGTCTTGAACCAGCCGTTCTCGAAAGCCTCCCGCGTCGCGGCCGGATTGTGCCAGTAGCCCTGCATGACGGGCAGCCCGCGGGCGAGCACTTCGCCGGTGCCGCTCTGATCCGGGTTGCGGATGCGCAACTCCACGCCGGGAATGGGCGGGCCGACCGAACCCGCGCGGGGCGCCGCCAGGGGATTCACGGTCAACACCGGCGCGGTTTCCGTCAGGCCGTAGCCTTCGACAATGACGATGCCGAAGCTTCTGAAGAAGTGGAAAATCTCCGGGTCCAGGGCCGCTCCGCCGGAGACCAGCAGGCGCAGATGCCCGCCCAGGCGGGCATGGACTTCGTGGAAGATGCGCCGGCGC